>JBAZRU010000722.1:0-1381 GCA_041662805.1 Candidatus Hydrogenedentales bacterium
CAGGTCGCGGTTGTCTTCGCCATCAAAGTAGGCGCCGCCAACGTACACACGGGGCGTCCACATGAAGTCGAAGGTGTAGCCAACTTCGAGATTGGCGCCCCACGCTTCGAACTCTGCGCCATCAGCGCCGTACTGGAACGGCGAGAACAAGAACCCTTGCTGGTCAGCATCGCCAAACTGGTAGGCAACTTCGGCTTCGAAATCCAACGCGCCAAGTGTGCCGGCTCCGCGGAGGCCAACAGTGTGGAGACTGGTTACGTCGTAGTCATCGAGATTGAATACGTCTTCCCAGAACTCCAGGATCGCGTTGTTCGCCGTGTCGTTCAGGCTACGAGCATCGCGCAGCCACATCCAGTAGGCATCAATGGAGATGTTCTCGAGACCTTTATAGCTGGCATAGACGCCGTAGAACGCCGTATCGCCGTCCTGTTCGCCAACGCCGCCTTCGGCAAGGATCGTCGCAAACGCGTCGACACTGAGAATGTCGGTCGCGTAGGTCAGGCGAAGCCCGTCAAAGGAAAGGCCCCGGAACTGGGACCGAGCATCGTTTACGCCGACCAACCACTCGCTACCGAAGCTGAGTTCCTGACGACCGACGCGCATGCGAATCGGCATCCCGAACATCTCGTTCGCTTCGATGTACGCCTGGTACATCTCGACGTCATCGTTGCTCACCGCCCGGGCATCGGCGCCGGTGATGTAATTGGAGCGGAAATCCTCGCCCCAGATGTCGTAGCTATCCAGCTCGATGAAGGCCGAAACTTCATTCGTGAAGTCGGCTTTCACATTGAGCCGGGTGCGCTGTTCGACGAACGACAGGTCATTGCTGTCCTCGTCCCACGAGAACGCGCTCAGGATGCCGTTGCCGTTGAAGGCGCCGGAACCGATTGCGCGGCGGGGCAGGAAGAACGCCGGCCAGATGATCTGCTGAGCGGCAAGTGCGCCCGGATTCGTGTTGATGGCTTTTGCCACATCGGAATTCGGAACCAGATTGCTGTAGTAATTGGCGCGAATCTGAATCGATCCGCCCACTTGAACATTCTGCAACTCGGCCGACGCCGGAAGAACCGAAATCAGCAAAGCCGCTGCGAGAACAATCATCAATGATTTCCGCATTGATTTAGATCCCTTTCCTATATCTTCGAAGCGGTATGACCGCTTCATAACCAGCTACGCGGAAAATCCCGCGCAACGCTGAGGTCTTGACACACATTTATTGCCCACATCAACTTGGGTGATCTTGAAGAGTGCTCCCTCGGCTACGGTCATCCCTCCTTTCGTCTTCAATATCAGATCACGTTTGATGGATATTGCTGCCCGGAACGAAAAATACTCAGGGATACGGTATGCTTTTGCCCTGACTCTTGCCCACTTGACCGCG
>JBAZRU010000722.1:1391-3802 GCA_041662805.1 Candidatus Hydrogenedentales bacterium
ATCAGAAAGGGTCTCGCCCGTCAATGATCTTAGCCTGTCCGACCTCATGTCACACGATGAAGTCACGCCGTTTCCAACAAAGCAATGCCTGACTTTAGCAGTCGCTCGTTTGGATTCGCACAAAAGGCCAAATCTATGAAAATCGCCCAATAGTCCGGCGCGCGACCAACAGCCACTGCACAACTCCGGGCATTTCTAAATGGGCTCGCCGTGAGATCGGGCCGTATCCACCAGCCGGGCCAATTGCTCGCAGGCGGGCTCGAAGGAACCGCTGCACAGCAGCTCGTGAGCCTTGGCGATGGGGTCTCTCAGGGGATTATGCCAGTCCGGGACGTGGGCGTTCTCGAACACAAAGCCGTCCTGATACTTCACTTGCATGGATGCCAGCGCAGCGAAGTGCTCACAGGCCCGATAGTACGCTTCGGGAAACAAGGGCCTTCGGCCTTCGAGTGGCGACAGAGCAGGGAATGGGGCATGCGGCTCGCGCTGATACCAGTAAACGACGCTCGCGTAGTCGTTCTCGAAATCGTTCGCGTGGCCATGTTCGATGGTCATGCGCACGGCCTTCCGGAACCGTATCGGGTCATGCACATACCAGCGAAACATCGCGTTCTTGCCCTTGAACGTCTCACCACCCAGATTCTCCACGAGATGGAACCCCGTGTAGAGTCCAGCGTATTCGCGGCTTGGGCAGGCCCCTCCGCCGAATACTTCTTCGGTACCCGTGCCGTGAATGGAAGGCGGCCAGGATTCGCCGTCGATGAAGATCATGTCATCGCCTTCGCCGTACCATCCCCCGGCGACGTTGTCGACTTGCAGGTGCAGCCCGGCAATATGGCCTTGGCCCTGGGCCTCAAGGATGACGTAGTTGTCGGCGCTGGAGGTATTAATGCGCGGGAAAGCGCCACGGGTTGGGAGGACGGGCGCTTCATGCGCGTTGGTCAGGCACTCGCGCCGCCACTGCGCGTGGAACCGGCCTGAGTCTTCGCTGGGCGGCGCATCTAGTTCCTCGTAGTCGACGTGATACCAGAGTCGCCCGAAGCCGCCCCCGAACACGCGCGGACTTTCGTTGACCAAATCGATACGGGCGCCGGTCGCGAAAGGCATTGGGAAATAGCAGTTGAGGCCATGGTCCATGAGACCGCAGCCGGGGTGAATCGCCATAAGCGCCGAAGAGAAACGCCGCACGACGCAGTTGCTGATACCGAAGAAATCGCCAACCGGAACTTCGACGCTGGGCGTGGATTCGTCGTCCCAGTACATCCTCAACACGGCGTCGCGGTAGTCGAGCGGATGCGGCTGGATCATGGTCATGTAGATGTGGGTAATGCGCCCAGGGCCGGAGATATCGGCAAGCACGCGGGTTTCGCCCGGTTCGATGCGAATGCAGTCGTCGTTAGCGCCGGTGCGGTCCCAACTGGAAGCGCGGCGGGAGCGGGCTCGTGTTATTTGCTCGAGTGGGGGGAGTGGTTGCGACATGGCGGTGTCCTTCCGCGGTTAAGATCTTCGCCCCCCAGGCGGCAGCATTTTCACAGACTTGCGGTGGGGACGCAACTCGGACGTGTCGTCTCTTAACAGGCAATAGGCCGGATCAGTCTGATCCGCCGGATCGGTCCTATCGGTTTACGTGGACCGCCTGTGGTGGTGAGCCGTTCGGCGGCCCACCTACCTCCCTGACGGAGCCGCTACCGTCAATGCACGCGGCTCCACGGTAAACCGAGCGGGCAACATACCCGCCGGATCGCCGTCGATTTGCAGCGACACTTTCTCGCCGGTGGTGGAACTCAACCGGACATCGCTCCCCTGCCTGTAGATTACTGCTTTCCGGTCCTCCAAACCCGGTAACTGAACCAACAGAATCAACCAGAGAATCTTGGCGATACTCAGCTTTCGGAGACTGCAGACGTCGAGCAAACCATCATCGATTAAGGCCTTTGGCGTCGCTTGGAACACGCCCGCCGACCAACTGCAATTCCCGACGATCACATAGTGCGCGTCGTCGCAAATCGTCTGTCCATCGACTTCGACCGTAATGCGCGGATAGGTGTACGTGAGGATCGTCTTTACGGCCGGCCAGACGTAGCTCAGGAAACTCAATCTCGCCCCGCGGTTTCCGTGAACAACCTCAACGATGGCGGCATCCAGCCCGGCTCCCGCGCCCAGCAGAAACAGGTGTTCGCCCGCGCGTCCGGCGTCTACCGCGCGCGTCGTGGCGGAAGCGATGAGACCCGCAAGCACGGCAGGATCGGTGGGGATGCGCAGTTCGCGTGCGACGACGTTCGCCGTGCCCAAAGGCAACGTCGCAACCGCCACGCCCGCCCCCGCAAGTGCGTTTGCCACCTCATTCAGCGTACCGTCGCCCCCGACGTTCACCACGCAGTCCGCGCCCGGTTCCTTTGCCCACGCGCCTG
>JBAZRU010000723.1:0-3787 GCA_041662805.1 Candidatus Hydrogenedentales bacterium
AGTTGTTGATACCCGGTCGATGACCGGCGCGGCTGTAACCGGATAACGGAAACGGTTAATTAACCGGTTCCAGAAATCTGGAGGCTGTGCCGATGGCTCGACCGACTGGTATCCGCAAGACCCTTCCTTCCCTACGTCGTCACCAAACCCCACAAGAAAAAGCCCACGATAGGCCAGGGCGTGCGTTCGTCGAACTCGACGGGCACCGGCACTACCTCGGGCCGTGGGGCACCCCAGAGGCAGACCAACGCTACCGCAACACCCTTGCCGAGTGGATCGCAGCGGACCGGCGTGCGCCTGTCTCGAAAGATGAAATCACCATCATAGAAGTGTGTGACCGATTTTGGTCATGGGCGTTGAATCACTACCGCACCCACGACGGCCGGCACACGTCCGAGATCGGCATGCTCAAGAGCGCGGTGTCGATCCTCAAGACCGTCTATGGCCGGGAGCTCGCCGCGGACTTCGGGCCGCTCAAGTTGAAGGCGATTCAGCGGCACTTGATCGACAGCACCATAAAACGCCGGGGAACTCCAGAGGCCCCCGTGATGCTTTCCCGGAGTACCATTAACAAGTACATCGACAGGGTCCGTCGCGTGTTCAAGTGGGCGGCATCCGAGGAACTTATACCCGCATCGGTACATGACGCACTCAAGACCGTCTCGGGCGTCCGCGCCGGAAGAACCGAGGCACGCGAGACGGCGCCCGTTGAACCGGTCGACATGGGCCGCGTCGAAGCGACACTGAAACATCTTCCCCGCCAGCTGGTGGCCGTCGTGCGCATGCAGCTGCTTACTGGCGCGCGTCCATCGGAGATCCTGACCGTGCGCCCGTGCGACGTGAACACGTCCGGCGACGTATGGGAGATTAGGCCAGAGCACCACAAGGGCAGTCACCGGGGGCATGCGCGCGTCGTGTACGTGGGGCCCCAGGGCCAAGAGGTGTTGCGCCCGTTCCTACTCCGAGAGCGGGACGCCTATTGCTTCTCACCCGCTGAGGCCGAGATCGAACGTCTGGCCGCGCGCCATGCCGCACGTGAGACACCTATGTCTCAAGGGAACGTACCCGGAAGCAATCGCAAGACAATCCGTCAACGAAAGCCACGGGACTACTACGACGCGAGTTCGTATCGGCGGGCAATCGAACGGGCTTGCGAGGATGCGAAGGTAGTCGCGTGGAACCCCTACCAATTGCGCCACACGGCAGCGACGATGATTCGCGCCAAGTACGGACTGGAAGCCGCGCAAGCCGTTCTCGGGCACGCGGAATTGAGGACAACGCAGGTATACGCCGAAGCAGACCGGGCGAAGGCGCTCGAAGTCGCCAAGGCGATTGGGTAGTGAACACGCCCGCCGCAGGGAGTGGATTCCCTACAGCGGGCTTTACCGGGGCAGCGGACAGCGACCCCGGCACGGCACCTATTGTACCGCGTCCGGACGCTAAAGCACCTCGAAAGGAGACGAGTCATGAAAGCTACGAATCTGAACGTCGAGACATTGAAGCTCGCAATGGAGCACGCGCCGGAACTGACGGACATGAATGCACTGGAGGGCGCGCTCATTGGACCGCTGAAGCTCTGGCAGTTCTGCGTGATGCCCGGACAGTCCGTCTTATGCATGGACCATCACGACAACGAGGAGCGCTTTGTCGCGTACTACCGTGTCGCGGAGAATGACCCGGCAACCTTCGAGCGCGACGAAGTCCCCGAGGCGGAACGCCCGTTGTTTGTTGTCGTCGATAGCCTGCGACCCGGTATCCATCGTGGCACGGAATATAGGGGCTCTCTGGTCGTGGCGTTGAATGACGACCACGTCGCGGCGCTCCAGCGGCATGGCTGGCCGGAAGACCTTGACACGGCCCTGGCCGTGTTGCTCGGAACTCCGCGCGATTATGTTCTGTTCGATGTGCGCGACGGGCACGTAAAGCAAGCGACCGCATAGGAGGCTTACGCAATGCCTGGAACGACATTTGACAGCGGGCCGTTGCTCGCGTCGCTCGGGGTCTAATCGACGAAGACCTCGCGGGTTTTCGTTGCGCGATGGAACAACGCTGGCGCGGCGTTATCGAGGAATATCGCAGTATTCCGGTTGAATTCCGCGCCGCGTATGAGTGCTGCATAGCACCCGCGCAAGTGTAGTATAATACTCACGCTCTTCGCCGGGCCTAGGGTAGCTCCCGAAAGCTCGAACTCCGTAGCGAGTTGGCCCGGCGGTTTCAAACACTACGGCATGAACGGAGCATGAAGAGATGAGCAAGAATCAGAAACAAAGTGCAGAGAAGCCGAAAACGGAAGATACCTCGAAGGTCTTTGAAGATGATGTGGCTACGTTGTATGAAGAAGGTCTCATATCGATCAACGGAAAATCAGTCGATGTATCTCAGTCGCCACCGCCCCAGTGGCGAACCTTCGTTCCCTTTTTACACATCGCAGGAACACCCGCATTAGTTTTCCGTCTACTAGAAGAAGAGAACAAGATGCATTTAGCATGGGAAGACTTCATGAATGCGAACAATGCATATGTGAGTATAGATCGAGACTTCGACCGCCTTTCAATCGATTCGCGCTCAATCGGCTTAGAACAAGTACTACCTTGGGGGGAAGTTCAAGGTCTTCAGGATTTTTCATGCGGGCGAGTTCAGTCACGTATTAACGAATTCAAGCGTGTTTACATCCGCGTCCAAAAGCTACTTCAGACTCTCACAAATGCACTAGCCAAGAATGGCATTGTTCTGCCTGGTGTTATCATCTCACAGGAAAGTCAACGCGATGAACTTCCAAAGCGCAATACCAGAGTCATGGAGCTAATCAAAGAAGAACTGCGACACGAAGCGCTGTTGGGAAGGGAACTCGAAGAGCGTTTGGCAAACAAGCACGGAATAGATCGCGATGCTCGCAGTATTAAACGCGCGCTTACGTCCCTCAAGGAACAAGGGATAGTAGCCAACAAACGAGGTCTTGGTTACTACCTGATCTCATAGTCTTAATGTCACCTTGATGTCACTATGTGATGTCACCTCGGTGTCTCTCAAATGATTCACTAGATCTGTAATCCTACGCTTGTAAACGAAAGCGAGGATTGCCAGATGCAAGAATTACTCACCCTCAACGAAGCGGCGAAGCTACTCCCAAACCATCCGCATTCATCGGCGCTTTGGCGCTGGGGCCGCAAGGGCCTCAAAGCCAAAAATGGCGAAACCATTCGCCTCCCACTCTTGCGTAGCGGCGGAACTCTTCTCGTCGAACGTGCGGCACTTCTGGATTTTATGCGCACATTGGCCGAAGCCGATCAGGCGCACTTCCAGACGCCCGAGGTAACACTCTCCCCAATAGCGCAGGTACGCTCCAGTGCTTTACGTGACGCGGCCATTGCATCCGCCGAAGCACGGCTTGGGCGCTGGGGGTTGTAGCACCACGATGCAAACACCGAGCGCGCCACCAACACCCGCTAACGTTACCCGCTTCGTAGCTCCCGACATAGACCTCACATATGCGAAGGGGGAATTGTGCACCGAACGACACGCAGCACGCGTCTTCCTGAATGCCTACGGGAACGTCCTCCGCTTTAATGGCTCCACAGGCTGGCTTCGGTGGGACGGGAAACGGTGGACGCGCTCCCTTGACGGCGCGCAACGCGGCTTACTCCTTGAGACAGTCGGAGAATACTTCAGGGGGGAAGCGTTGCGGTTCTCGCGCGAGGGGGCCGATGCGAAGATCATCGGGGCCGTCCTCAAATTTGCGGCGCGCTGCGAATCCGCCGCGGGCGTCGACGCGATTCTACGACTGGCA
>JBAZRU010000724.1:0-3785 GCA_041662805.1 Candidatus Hydrogenedentales bacterium
TCCCACCAAGGGAAAATCGAACCGCCGCAATGACGACTGCACCGGCGACGGCTTCGGGCCGCAGGAGGAGAGGAGCATGGCGATTAGGAATGCAAGGAAGACTGCGCCCAAGCGCGTGGCTTTACGCCTGCGAAATTGCACGGCCATTGACCCTGTCCCCAAATCCCACGTTCAGCTACAACGCTTGAGTGTATGCGGAACACGGAGGATAGCGCCAGCTAGGGGGTGCGATTGATGGGGCGATCTGTTCCGGCAGAACGGCTCAAGATGAACCGTCCAATGAGGCAAATAGCTTTACCGGACGACTTCCTCGTCAGCGCCGATACCGGATAGAACGACCGGTTTTCTATCGGGGAATTCGGCTACGATTGTCAGATTGCCACCCATGGCTTCAATGGTCTTCCGCAGCGTGGAAAGCAGCAAATCGCTGCGATGTTCGAGGCGCGAAACACTGTCCTGGGTAATGCCAAGGGTCTTGGCTACACGCACCTGCGTGAGTTTCCGGGCACGGCGCAGATCGCGCAACGTCATTTCTTCGGCAATGAGTTGCGCAGCACGGGCCTCGACTTTCTTGCGCTGCGACGCGCCAAGCTTCTTTATCTTGTCGTCTATGTTCGTGGGCATGTCTATTTACCTTGAAGTTTCAACCGGGCAAGATGGGCGTCAAAACGGTCATCGGCCTTGCGAATCAACTCGCGGTAGAAGCGCCTCTCGTTTCCCCCTGATTTATCTCCCGCCACGAGCAAAATGCCCTTGCGCCTTGTATCGAAAGCGAAGGCCACTCTCCACGCGCCGCCAGCCGCACGAAAGCGAAGTTCCTTCATATTCGCGTGCCGTGAGTCGTTCAGGGTATCAACATGTGGTCGCTTCAATTGGGGTCCAAATTGCTGCAATAGACGAGCTAGTGCGAGAATCTCCGTTTGCACATCCTCATGCATTAAGTCGAACTCGGACTCGAACTCATCGCCTATTTCTACAATCCAGCCCATGGAGTAAGTATGATATGCAACACATATGTTGTCAAGGCCATATTCGCGGTCTAAGAGAAGATGGGGTTGGAGAGCCATGGCGAAGATTCTCGTGACCTCCAATAGCACGCACGAAAGACTCAGAAACGCACTGGGTGCTACGTTGGAGGCCCTTCGTTTTGACTTCGTCCGTTGCCTGTGTCAGGCTTAGCGCCGGGGCTGCATTCCCTGAACGTTTCCAGGTTTCTCGTATGGTGTCTCGTATCATTCCCGGCGTAGAAAGGGCTTTTGCATTATGGCGATGGACAATCTGAAGGATATGTATCGCACGAGGACGGTCGGGGATTTCCCGGAGTCGTTCGAGGCGCTTGGGCGGCGCTACGATAAGATCGAGGACTTGCGATACGGCACGAACCCCCATCAACCCGCGGCCTTCTACCGTCCCGCCAACGGCGAGAAGCTGGTTCTCGGGGCTTATGAAATCCTCAAGACGGGGAAGAGCGGCCTGTCGCAGACGAACATCGAAGATATGCACCACGCCATCGGTATTCTGAAATTCCTGACCCGGCCCGCGTGCGCCGTGATGAAACATTGCAACCCTTCCGGCGTCGCCGTTCAAGTGGATACGATGCCTTTGGTCGAGGTCTATCAGCGCGCGCGTGATGCGGACGCGCAGGCCGCGTTCGGAGGAACGGTCGTGTTCAACCGGACCGTGGACGCGGATACGGCGTCAGAGATTATGCAATCCATCGTGGAGGGCGTGGCGGCACCGGCGTTCGAACCTGCCGCCCTCGAAGCCCTCAACAACTTCGAGAAGTTCCGGCGCAACAAGGAAATGCGCATCATCAAGGTCCCCGATTTTTCGTCGCTTCCCAAGTACACCGGCGACGGTGTCAACGCGTTCGAGATGAGGTGTTCGATGACGGCAGCATCGTGTTGGCGACGCCGTACCTGTCGCGGATTCGCGGCGTGGACGATCTCGCTCCCGCGTATTGCGACCACGCGAAGCATGGGCGTATCGACATCGCCCGCACGGCGAGCCCCCGCGAATTGGACGACCTCCTGTTCGCGTGGTACGTGAACATCCACGTCCGGTCCAACGGCGTCGTCATCGCCCACAACGGTCAAACCCTCGCGGTGGGCACCGGCGAGCAGGACCGCGTCGGGGCCGTCGAGCAGGCCGTCGCCAAGGCGAAGGCCAAGTACAAGGGCGCGGAGACGCTCCAGGGGGCGGTTCTCGCCTCCGACGGCTTCTTTCCGTTCCGCGACGCCATCGTCGCCGCGACGAGCCAGGGAGTGGGGGCTTTTGCCCAGCCCGGAGGCAGCGTGAACGACTACGACGCCATTGCCGCATGCAATGAAGTTGGCGCCGCAATGGTTTTTACACAAGAGCGCTGCTTCTCGCATCACTGAGGCCGGGTGGTCGGGTAGGGAATCCCCATCGTTGGGGTGACTCGTGCATTTCGTTCTGCGGGAGGTGCTCGGCAGGTTGCGGGTGTCACAATGACGGATATTTGCCGGTCTTGTTTTTGTGGACCGCAAATTACGGAAAATTAATTCATAAATCAATGAAAGATACGATAAAATAGCGAAAATCGCCTCCGCTTTTGTGGCACAATTTAAGCGACAGCATTCTGGTTGGACTCATTCGGAGTTCACCGGTCTCGCGTGGGAGTGTTTATCTCGATGAGGTTTTTTGGCAGGACAAATCCCAGAGTCCTCCTCGGTACCGCCTTGGCCTTGCTGGCAGTTTTTCTGCTCGATAGCCGGCTGCTTCAAGGTACCGCCGGAGGTGTGCTCTACGCTGGTGTCGTTCTGTTCTCTTTGTGGTCGCCGCAGCGTGCCTTCACCGCCACGGTGACGGCCGTCTGTGCGATCTTGGCAATCGTCGGTTTCATCTACTCGGAGCCTTCGGGTCCCGATAGCGTGGCCATTCTGAATCGTTCGTTTTCCGTGTTGGCGATACTCATTACGGGTGTCGTGGCGGTGAAGCGGCAGGCGGCCGACGAGCGCCGCACGGAAACCGAGGCGAAGCTGTCGTCCATTATCACCTACGCAGGCTACGGCATACTGTCGTTCGATGCCAATGGGATGGTGGATTCCGTGAATCCGGCCGCGGCGACGATGTTCGGCTACGCGCCGGGCGAAATGATGAACCACCACGTCGAGTCGATTATCGACCCGGCGTATCGCGCGGACTACAAGGACTACCTGATATCCTATCTCGACAACGACCAGCGGAATATCGTCCAGCGGGATATCGAGGTGTTGGGGCTGCGCAAGAACGGCTCCACTTTTCCCATGGAGATCAATGTCAACGAAGTGCCAACAGGGCGCGGCATGCTATTTATTGCGCTTGTGCGCGATGTCACCGAGCGGTCGCGCGTCGAGCAGGAACGCGTCAAGCTGATCGGGGAATTGAAGGATGCCTTGACCCAGGTCAAGACGTTGCGCGGCCTGATTCCCATCTGTGCTTCGTGCAAGAAGATCCGCGACGACCAGGGGTATTGGGAGCAGATCGAAGTGTACATCCACAATCACTCCGACGCGGAGTTTTCGCATGGGTTCTGTCCGGACTGCCTCAGCCACCTCTATCCGGACCTGTTTCCGCCCGGAGAACCCATAGAAGGGGAGCCTCGGAAGAAGCAGGCGTCGTAACCTCAGGTTGCGTGGGCGCGCGGCGGGCTATTGCGAGGCGCGAATATCTTTCACGACCAGTTGCACGACCGTCTCGCCGCGCCATGTGTTGAATTGCGGGCTGAACGCGATGTCGATGGCGCCCGCCTCCTGCAAGGCTTCCAGACGATCTCCCATCCT
>JBAZRU010000725.1:0-3784 GCA_041662805.1 Candidatus Hydrogenedentales bacterium
GCGGGGGGGAGAAGCAAAGCCTCGCCAGAAGGAAGCGACGACGGCTCAGAGCCAACCGGGGCGGGGGCGCAACCCCGTTGGCCGTTGGTGCAAGGACAGCATGCCGCGGGCAGTTGGCAGGCACGGCATAGGGAACCCCTGGAACCGTCTTCGCCACGGCTTGAAGATGCGGCGCCGGAGGAGATTCATAGTCTTCAGTCGGGATCGTCCGCCATACGACCAAAGCTCAGGCCCGGCGAGAAGTGGCCGGCCATGCCTATCGTTGAGCGTGTTGCGGAACGCGAATTGCCGGAACCTAGCGACCCGGGTGCACAGTCCGCGATGCCTATGGGAAAGCCGCCGATGTGTGTGGTGGAGCCGTTGCCGGTGCCTTCCGTGCCGAGTTCGCCGCCGTCGGATTGGGCTGGCCCGGCGGTGCTACCCGTTTCGCGGCGGAACGCCGAGATGGAGGCCGCACCGGTCCCGGCGTATCAAAATGCAAACGCGGAGGCGTCGTTCGCGGAAATGGCAGCCGGAGCGGATAGACTTGCGGACAGCTACGAAGGGTATGCCGACGCGGAAACTCTGGAGCGGTCGCGAGTAAAGCCATACAACGGCGCGCTTGCATTGCCCGCAACCACGCGAGATACGCCCAATCAACACAAGGTGTGGTTGGAACGAGCAAGTCACGAGCCGTTTGTCGTGCGGCGGCAGTATTTCTTGATTCGGGCGTACATCGACCGGTATGGCGGGCCATTCACGCGCGAAGTGATCGTGCTGCGCCATTTACAGAAGGCCGAGTCGATCGACGATTTCCTTGCGATGAAATATTACGCGATTCTTGCGCTCACCGAGGTGGCAAAGCTGGTTCGCGGCGGATCGACCTCCGAAATCGAAGTGTTACTCCTCAATGCGGAGGAATCGCCGATTTGGGAGAGGAAAGCGCATCAGGCGCTACAGGCCCTGTACCTGTTGGTCAAACCCAAGCGCACGGAGTATGGGGATTTGGCGGAGAAGGAACGCGAGATTGCGCAGGACGCACCCGCCCCAACCGATCAGCTCTACTACTTGATTCGCGCGATGATGGTGAAGCGGGTGGGGCCGCTTCACGAGCAGTTGGCCATCCGGCGTGTTTTCGAGCAGGCCCAGGACGAGTGGCTAGTCTGGGAGTCCTTGGTGGCGGCCGCCTATGAGGCGCTTCTGGAAGTGGACCTCTTCAATGCCGATTCGCTGACCCGGGTCTCTCCGGCGGCCTCTGGCTGACGACACACCACGGGTTCCCGAGTGCTCTGGTTGGCCCCGCGCGGTTGCGCGATTAAGCGGAATCTATTCTATCGCGAATCGGCGGCCATGACTTTCCTATGGAATTGCTGGATCGGTTTTGCTATAATCCCGCCGCTTCACAGCGGGTAAGTCATTAAATCACTTTCAGTTACGAGGTGCTCCGCGGCCGGGACGCGTCCCCTCCGCTTAAGGGGTGTATTTGTGCGAATCTTGAATTGGTTGCCGGGTCTCTTCTCGCACGACATGGGGATTGATCTCGGCACAGCGAACACCTTGGTCTATGTAAAAGGTCAGGGCATAGTCCTCAGCGAACCATCCGTAGTCGCGATCAACAAAGACACGGGCAAGGTGCGCGCCGTCGGGAACGAAGGCAAGAGCATGATCGGGCGCACGCCCGGCAATATCGTTGCCATACGTCCGATGAAAGACGGCGTCATCGCGGACTTCGAGATCACTGAAGCGATGCTTCGGTACTTCATACAAAAAGTTCATAACCGCCGCCGGCTTGTGATGCCGCGCGTGGCAATCTGCGTGCCGTCGGGAATCACGGCGGTGGAGAAGCGCGCCGTAACCGAAAGCGCGATGCAGGCGGGCGCGAAGAAAGTATTCACGATCGAAGAGCCCATGGCCGCGGCGATTGGCGCGGGGCTGCCGGTGCAGGAGCCGCAAGGCTGCATGATCGTCGACATCGGCGGCGGCACGACGGAAGTGGCCGTGATATCGTTGGGCGGCATCGTGCACGTGAATTCGGTGCGCGTTGCAGGCGATGAGATGGATCAGGCCGTGATTCAGCACCTGAAGCGCACGTACAACATGATGGTTGGAGAGCGCACGGCTGAAGAAATCAAGATTGCGATTGGTTCCGCATTTCCATTGAAAGAAGAAATGGAGATGCAGGTAAAGGGGCGCGACCAGGTGATGGGTCTGCCCAAGATTCTCACGATCACATCGGAGGAAATTCGCGAAGCGTTGCGCGAGCCGGTTGCGTCCATGGTCAATGCCGTGCGCGTTACGCTTGAACGCACGCCGCCCGAGTTGTCCGCGGATATTTTCGATCGCGGCGTTGTGTTGGCGGGAGGCGGGGCGTTGCTGCGCGGTCTCGATCAACTGATCGCAAAAGAGACAGGCCTTCACGTGACGGTTGCGGAAGATCCGCTGACCGCGGTAGTGTTGGGCACAGGCAAGTACCTGGAAGGAATCCGTCATTTCAAAGACGAAGAAGTGTAGGCATTGTCGCTTTCACGACGCATAAACGAACAGCGGCCCACTGTAATTCTGGCGATTCTGGTACTTCTGTCTCTAATCTCCCTTGCCACAGGTGAACGCGGCAATCTTGTGACGCGCGGCGTCAAAACAACCGTATCCGTTGTGGCCTATCCATTCTGGCAAGCGCTGAATCACACCGAAAATGCCTTTTCCTACGTAACCGGTTTTGTGACGGCCTACAGTTCCGCGCGGGCGGAAGCCTATCGTCTTCGAGATGAGATAGGGGCGCTCACGCCGCGAATCGCGGACCGGGACTCGCTCGAAGCGGAGAACCATCGTCTGCGCCGCTTGCTCGAATTCGAGCAGGCCGAATCGCGCCTCACGTTTATGCCCGCCGAGGTGGTGCCCGCGGAGATCATTTCCAACTCGACCGGCGTATTGGTCATCAACCGGGGATCGGTTCACGGCGTGAAAGAGGCCATGTGCGCGATGACGCCGGACGGCGTTGTGGGTATCGTGACCAAAGTCGAGCCGGCCTTGTCGTATGTGGCGACCTTGCACAGCGATAGCTGCATGATTGGGGCGATGATCGGCCGTGACCGAAGAATCTGGGCGACGGCTCACGGCAGCGGCAAAGACTACGGCCCGCTGTGCAGTTTGCAGTATATTGACGCGAAGGATGTGGTCCGCGTTGGAGACGAAGTGTTGACCCGAGGCAGCGGCATCTTTCCGAGCGGGTATCTGATCGGGAAGATCGTGGATGTGCAGAAGGGCGGTTCCTTGTTCCAGGAGGCCTACATCGAGCCCGCCGCAAATCCGTATGCCATAGACGAATTATTTCTGGTCGCGCGGGCCCAGCCGCGACTTGAGGAGCTGGTAGGGCAAACGCAGCAGGATTCCGCCGAGCGCATGGCGTTTGCCATGCCGGATGAACGGTCGATCCAAGAGCGATTCGCTCCTTAGCCGGCCACGGAGAAACGATGCGCAGGAATCTTTATTGGGCAATGACGGTAATCGTAGCTTCGCTACTTGAGACGACGTGGGTAGAGGCCATCCGTGTGATGGATGTCGTTCCCGATCTTACCCTGCTCATCGTCGTGTATTTCGGAGTCATGAACGGCCCGGAACGCGCCATGTTCACGGGGCTCCTGGGCGGCGTCTTTCAGGATGTGGCGAGCAACTCCGTATTGGGCCATCACGTCTTGTGCTATGTGATCGTCGGCTATGCCGTGGGCCGCATTTCCGCGCGGCTCGCCACGGAGCACCCCGCGGTGAAAGCGGGGCTTGTTTTTCTGTCGGGGCTCGCATTCGGATT
>JBAZRU010000726.1:0-3784 GCA_041662805.1 Candidatus Hydrogenedentales bacterium
CGCCCCAAGACAATCCCAGACATCTTTTCCGATCCTGGGCATCTTGACGAGCCATATCAAGGGCCTTACCAAGCTGCTCTGGAGTTCCGAGACGCGCCAGCAGATGCCAGAGTTCGCCTCGCACATAGGCGTATGGAATACCCGATTCAAGAAGTGTGGCTATCTCCTGGGCGATCTTCTTGCTCTTGTCGTAATTTCCGAAGTAAGCCGCGAAAGCGTCTATATGCTCCGGGTGCCGGGGCAGGAGAAGCATTGCTTTGTTCAGAACTTTGGCGGATCTTGGGGCGCGGTACATCGCGTAGCGGAACCGTGATTTGTCCACTACCCTCAGAGGCTTTCCGCCCAAACATGAATCAAGGAGATGTATCGCCTCGGAGGCTTCCATCTTTGGTGGCTCTTCCCCCTCTGCGGCAGGTGGTATGCTCGGCAAGCTGCCAAGCGCTTCTTCTGGGCTGGTTGCGCGAGAAATAGCGAACTTCTTACCTTGAGGTATCAGCCCCCGATCACGGCAAAGCCATTCGAGAGCGATTCCCGCCTTTCTTGCTTCGTTTTCTGTTTCTCCGAATAGCCTTATGTCGTCGACGTACCGGACGTACGTGATTCCCAACTTGGTAAGTTCAATATCAATGGGAAGAAAGAACGCTTCTGCCAGGAAGTCCGAGGCAAGGGGACCTTGAGGGATGCCATGTGAGGTCATCGAGTCCGGTTTGGAGGCAGACCAGATCTCGAGCCACTGCTTCACGTGACCCCATGTTTCCGGATGCTTGTTACGAGGCGACACAATTCGAAGTAGCATGTCATGTGAAATTGTGTCGTAATACGCGGCCAGGTCAAAGTGAGCTATCCACTGATTGCCCGCGCTGAAGAGCGTTCGGCACCTGTCCTGGAAGGCATTGTAGGATTCCTGCCATGGCCGGGTGAAGAAAATCGAATCCGGTGGCTCTGAGAGGATGTTACTGAAAACGGTGGTCAGTTCAACTTCCT
Organism: Candidatus Hydrogenedentales bacterium; assembly: GCA_041662805.1. Taxonomy (GTDB): domain Bacteria; phylum Hydrogenedentota; class Hydrogenedentia; order Hydrogenedentales; family SLHB01; genus JAIBAQ01. The sequence goes on from JBAZRU010000726.1 coordinate 985, forward strand.
TGCGCTTTTTGGCCAGCTTACTGGCGAATACATTGGCGACAGCCTGCAGAAGGATCTGATCTTCGAGACCAAGCAACGAAATGGGCCTCTGCAAACCGGACGGTTTCGGGACGTAGAGTCGTTGTGCGTGAGAAGGATTCCACGCATATGCAAGAAGTTGCTGTCTGAGCGATTTCAGGTTTTGGTCAAGAGCGGTTTCATAGACAAGATAGACGTCTCTGAAGAATCTCTTATGCTGAAGATTTCGGCCCGTATTGATGCGCCGCCACGCCAACTTAAGATTCTGGACCGATACAAGGGATTCCCAGCGCATGGTCTATTGCTCCATCTCTTGCCGATTCATTGCATCATTACTTTCTCGGAAGAGCGTGGGCGTTGTTGGTAGTTCTTGATTCTTCAGCAGGCGGCCAAAGAGCATGTTCTCTGGCGGATGGGCTTCGAGTCTTAGGCAGTTGGCGTCTTGGATGGCCATCTCAACGGCTCCTTTGTGGATTGGCGCGTTCATCAAGAACGTCGCGAAGGACCGAGATGGGCGAAGCACTAAGGCCGTCGGCAGTGTTGGACGGTACAAGAACGTGCACGTTCAGGGGATTCTGTCTGCCGAAGCGGTCAAACCGACCCAAGAGTTGCTGAATCAGCAGCAAACTGCGAGGAACGTCATAAAGCACAAGATCCGTAACCTGGTCGATGCTCACTCCTTCTGTCATCACTGCACTGGTTCCTACCAAGATACCGTGCCCTTCGGAAAACGATGTCAGCGAATCCTGACGCTCGTTTGGAGTCATGCCGCCGTGGAAGAGCCTACACGATAAACCTAATCCCTCAATCTCGGCGGACAAGTAATAGAGTGTAGTCACGTGGTCGGTGAACACGCAGATGCGTCTAGGTGCTTGCCGCGCATCTAGATCTCTCAGGATTCTGTCGAAGGCCTCGAGTTTGCTGTCGGCTTCAATCGCCGCTGACTCCTCAAGCGCGGGCTTGGCGACACCAATCACGCTATCGGCCGCTTCTCTCGGCATAGGCTCGGGAATTGTGTCCGTTTCGAGATCCTCTTCCTGCGACTCCTGCGGGGCCTGCGAACCATCGAACGCATCCGACCTCGCCATGAGCCGCGACAGCGTATTCTCGAGCGCCGCCGGACTCGATTGAAGGCTACGAAGGAGTATTTGGCCTGTGAGCTTCCCCTGTCGTGCACAGGATTCGATGGTCCGACAAAGATCAGCGACTGTCTCTATGAGATGCAACTCAGGTTGAGACAAAATGAAGGGGGCCTCGTGCAAGACAGGTGCCGGCACTGCTGTGAGCGCAATGCCATTGTGGTCCACCACTTGGTCGCGCCGCCACTCTATTACCTGTGTGGCGTGCATCGGAAAGAGGGCTGGTAAATCAAGATCCGTCGCCGTTGCGATAAGGACTCGTTCGGCAGACGGTGCAATTCGGATCAATGCCTTCTTCCCTTGAGTTCCACTGAAGGAATGCGCCTCGTCGACAACCAACAAGTCCCAGTGAACCTCTGCCAACGTGTCCAGGATGTCGGGTTGCTTGGCAAAGTCGCGACTTAACACTATAACCGTTCCACGGGGCCAGAGGTCGCCTTCGGTCTTCGCATCAAGCAATTCCCTGAATACGTAGCGATCTACAGGGAGGGAAGGCGTACATGCGTCATGGAACATCTCCATGAACATAGATCGCAGTGCAGCGGGAACGAGCAAGAGCACACGGCTCGTCGGCCGCTCTCGCAGCAACCGACCCGCGAGAGCGACCAAAGCGACGCTCTTGCCAAGGCCAACTTCCCCGCGCAACAGGAGCACGCGGTTGCTCGTAGGCTCGAAGAAAGTCTCCACCAGAGCCTTTTGATGAGGCAGCAATGCCATGCGCAAATCTTTCCGCTCGTTCCCGTGCTGATTCATGGCTGCGCCTCCATCTTGCGGTGTGCTTCCGCTTGTTTGATCTTGCTCAGCAGCCAGTTACGGTGGCCTGCTAGTGTTTCGTGATCCCCCATCGTTATTTCTCGTTTGAAATGGAAAAGGTCGTTGCGGATGGCGCCTATTTCTTTCAGCTTGCCGCTTGTTCGGGTACGGGTGCCTCCTAATACTGGTTCAAAGTCTGCCCAGTTCTCGCCGTGAGAGACGAGTGACTGATAGTTGTCGAACGTCATCTCTTCCAATGAGGTCGGCACTTTATCCTCACTGCCATAGGTCGATGTGAGGCAACGCTTGGCAGCCACAGCAATTTGGTCCGCGCGCAACGCAGTTTGTATCAAGGCCCGGAGCGCGAGTTCGATCTCAGACACCATCACGAACGGACATGCCACCTGATAGAGGTATCGGAGGAAATCCATAGGCGTCAGTATTCCGACAAGGCCCTCTGGCGTGCCAATAAGGATACCGTTGTCACGGTCTATTGCATTAAAGACGCGGCTCATCTCCTCTGTGACGCGGGCGAATTCAAACTGTTCGAGAAACTCATCAACCGGAAGGTCCCCCGGTGCGCATTTCTGCTTCGCCAGTTCCTCCAACGTCGGGCTTGAAGCTTCTTGTGCGAAAGATCGGAATGAAAAGAGGCCGAGGACCTCCCCGTTCTCAACCACAGGCACTTGTGAATAGCCATGTTGCCGCATCAAGGCCACAGCTTGGCGAACCCGACAGTTCGGCGGCACGGTGAGCACTTTTTGATTCGGCGGTATGATCCGGTTTATCTGGTGGAAGAGCTTTGACGCGAGATCAAGTTCTCTGGTTGCCGGGGGGTGATCCAGAAGTCTTAGGTTTTCAATCGGGACACCCATGCGCTATTTCTCCTT
>JBAZRU010000727.1:0-3772 GCA_041662805.1 Candidatus Hydrogenedentales bacterium
TTCCGGACGCACAGGTCGTAGGCGAAATTCGGCGCAACGCTCGCCGTCGCGCGATACTTGGAAATGGCGCGAAGCCATCGATAGGGCCGCTGAAGGAACGCCATGGGCGACATGGAATAGCACGGATAGTCTTTATACAACGGGTGCAGCAGACTGTGGATAAGCCCCATGTCGTGGTAGGTCGGCAACCAGGTAACCAGCGCGTTCTCTTCCGTATCGTCGAAGTTGCGACTCATGTCGTGAAGATTGAACAGGAGATTGCCATGGCTGACCATGACGCCTTTCGGATTCGCCGTCGAACCGGAGGTGTACTGCAGGAAGGCTAGGTGGTCCGGCATGATCGTGGGGTCTTCCCACGCATCAGCCAACTTCGTATTCACTCGGTCGGTTGCCATCCATTTGAGGGAGCCCAAGCTCGAATCGGCGTGCGCGAGCGCCTCTTCCATGGCCAGCATGGAACTGCAGGTAAGCGCGACCGTTGGCCGCGCGTCATCGACGATCACCCCAAAGCGGGGCAGCGTGCGTTTGAGCCGGGCAGGATCGGGAGGGTAGACAGGCACTGCCAATACGCCTGCGTACAGACACCCAAAGAACGCCGCTACATACTCCAATCCGGACGGGTATACGAGAAGAGCCCGATCTCCAGGCTTGCAAAACTCCTGAAGGGTCGCTGCAATTGCACGCGCTTGCGTGTCCAACTGGGAGTAGGTGAGCGAAGCTCCGACTTCTTCGCCGTCAGTCAAGTACGTGTAAAGCGTGCGGTCCGGACGTCTCAGTGCCCGTTGGCGCAACAAGTCCACCATCGACATGGAGGCGCATTCAATCTGAGACAGCCAAGAACTCCGGTTGGCGTTCGACCTTTCTGCCGGGGAGGCAAACGGGCGCACATCCACATTCGTCCAGTTCTTCTGAGACATCCATCACTCCCTAAACAAACCGCGCCTGCGTATTAAAAAGCCCCCTGCTGCATTCAGGTCACGGATCCAATGCAGTGTATTCAACCAACCGCACGTTTACGTTTGAACTGCCCGCGTGTCGCAACAATACGCACATTTCAACTTGACCGGAAAAGGCTTTCCGCCACGTAACCTCTTCCATAGCCATACTTAGCTGCGATTCCCGGAAATGCCCCCGATCACGAATCGGAATCCATTCCGAGCAAAGTTCCTACAAAAATTCAGACCTGCGAATAGGGGGTCCGGTTTCAATGACCGTGCCCCCAATCACCCTATCCCTGAGATACTACGTGTACATCTAACTCAGCTTTGGCCAAGTGCTTACACCGATCAACCGCGCAAGCTGGGAAAGATTACCATCCTGCTAAATGAAATACAAACTGAGAGCGCGACTATTACACTTTTCGCTGATTGGCGCAGTTTCCACTCGGAGTATGCGGGATATGTGGACTTGCGGACTTCTCGGCGAAACGTCCCCTGCTCTGCACCTATGCTTCGGTGGCGTGGCTTGGGATGCCTTGCCACGCCGCATCGTCGGCGCACGCGTCGGGGATTCCGATATCGGCGACAATCAGCTTCCCAAGATAGGGAAGGGCAGCAGGATTTTGGAAACCTCGTTTCGGGAACTGAAACGTGACGGTCACCGCAGCTCGAATACAGCACCTCAGGCACTCGCCCGTGTCCGCGTCCAACCCCGAAGGTAAGTCAACAGCGACAGTCCGCACATGGGGCCAGGACTCGACTGCCGCCCGAAACACGCCGCGCACCTCTCCCTTCACCCCTGTGCCGAGCATCGCATCGATGAGCACGGCACACCGATTGAGCGAGGAAACCGCCCGTCGCGCATCCGCCTCGGACTCCGCAACCTCCAGGCTCCCCCCCAGCCGCTGGTACGCGCGCAGAAAAGTCGCGGCATCTCCGCTAATGGAATCAGGCGAGGCCAACAACACGACGCGAGGTTCCATGCCGGCAAGTAAGGCCAACCTCGCCACCACAAACCCATCGCCGCCGTTGTTGCCTTTTCCGCAGACAATGCCGACAGGCCCGTGCTCTACTTCGCGAAAAACGGCCGCGCCGGCATTGTTCATCAGCACGGCCCCCGGAATGCCCAGTTCCTCGATACACCGCCTGTCCGCCTCGCGCATCTGAGCGGCCGACAAATACCGCAACGTCTCCCCCATCTTCGTCAGGTCTTCACACGCACGGTGTAGGTGAGTTTCACTTCACCGTCCTTGGGCACGGCCAACGTAAACACCGCCGTGTTCGCATCCTTCTTCGTGAATTCGTGCGACTTCGTCACGATGGTCCAATCCCCAGTCAGCGGTTCCACAACATCGACACTGACATCCGCGGCTTTGTGGTTACGGAGGATAATCTCGAAGGAAGTCTCGGTCAGATTGGGCGCCAACTGCTGGAAGTCCTTCTGCACGCGTTCGGCCACGATATCGAAGGCGTTGCCCAGCTTCAGACGAATGGTTTCATCTTTGGGCGTGTGCTCGATACGGTCTTCGCCGGAAAACTGCAGCATGCCTTCCTGGTCGGCTTGATAGACTCGCATTGTTCCGGCGGGCAAGGGCATGCCAAGCTGGTTCTCTTCCTTGTTATCGAATTCCAGGAAGGTCTCCACCTTCTGCTCGGAAATCGGCCCATACTTGGTGAAGAAGTAGTCAGTCTGCCCTCGGTATTCGTATTTCTTAGCACACTTTGCCCCGGAACCTTGCAACAAGCTGATTTGCTTGGATTGGTTCTGTTTGATGGTAGTTCGTCTGGGGAATGCGTACAGGTGGTATTCGGCAAAGGACTCTTCGCGCGGTTGAATGCCTCTTCCTCCCTGCGGAGTTCCGTTGATGACGCCATCACCATTGATATCGTAACCATAGTCCTGGGCAATGTTCACCTCGCCTGCGACGAGCTTCAACTGTGCATTGGTGTAGGTTGCGCCGCTGTTGTTTGTCAGCGTGACCCAGCCGGCCACATCGAGACTTGTCTCGTCTTTTGCCAACGTGAGTACGTAGTCGGCCTGCCACGTGAAACCGCCGGTCAAATACGTGACCTCAACCGTCTGCTCCGGCTGGTCGTTGTCGAGGAGCCAAATCAACGACGGCTTGCTGATCAGTTCCTCGGGGATTTCCGGCAAAACCACATACCCTGGATACCCCAGGTAGATCTCCCCGCCAACTTTGTAGACGGGACCTTCGTTGACGCTTAGCAACTCCGCCTCGACATCTCCCATCCTGACGTCATTGTCGAAATTCTGGAGACGCACCGGTTTGCCGACATACTTCTCCATGAGCTTCGAGGGGCTGATCAGGTCGAACTCGTAGTTTTGCTCGAGCACGCGAAGCGAGCCTGGGGCGCTCGTGGACTTCAAGCTCACGGTCTGCGGGCGAATCTGCTGCGCGACATCGGCAAAGCGCAGCGAGTACTCGCCCGGCAGCAGCTTCAGCTTCCTGACATCCCGCACCAACGCAAGGTCATTGTTATACGCGGTGACGGCTACGTCCGTCTGGTCGGCCAAGGTGCTCTCCGAGGAATGCGATACGCCTTTGAGCGGGTCGTTGAGCGAACTGGAGAATGGCAATGGCGACGCGCCTGCTTCTTGTCCAAAACTCGCTGCCGTACCCAGCGTCATCATCGCCACAATGAAGGTCATCCATTTCATATGATTGATTCCTTCCAGAGTCTTAAATACCTGACAACACGATTACCATTTCATTCGCGCCGTATAGGTCAGCTTTGTCTCGCCATCCTTGGGTATTGGCACTGTAAACACGGCTGTCTGCGCATCTTTCTTCTTGTGCGGCATACTTGACACA
>JBAZRU010000728.1:0-3772 GCA_041662805.1 Candidatus Hydrogenedentales bacterium
GTCTGCTCGAACTTCTTCGCGATCATGTCGCAGTAGTTGAAGTACGCGCCCGACGCCCCGCCGAAGGCCGGCTGATCGCAATACTCGTTCAAGGCGCGGTCGCTGCTTCGGAACCAAGGCACATACTCGGAGAGATGGCCGGTGCTCTCGGTCATGAAGTAGCCGAAGTGGCGCATGACTTCACCGCGCACCTTCTCGTTGACATAGTATTCGGGGCGCTCCATGCAGGCGCGGAGCGTGGGATAGAGATCGCGGCCCGACTTCTTGTCCTTAATCGATAGAAACCAGCCCATGTGATTGATACCCGCGCACAGGTAGTCGATCTCGTGCTTGGGGACCTCGACATAGCGGCTGATCAGGTCGAGGGTAGTCTGCACGCCGTGGCAAAGCCCGATGAACTGGCCGTTTTCGAGGAGTCTTCCGAGGGCGTGGCAATTCGCGCCCATCGGGTTGGCGTAGTTGAGAAGCACCGCGTTGGGACACAACTCGGCCATGTCGCGCGTGAGCTCTTGCAGCACGGGGATGGTGCGAAGGCTGCGAAACACGCCGCCAGGGCCGATGCTGTCGGCGATGCATTGATCGACGCCATACTTGAGCGGGATTTCGTAGTCCATGCGGAACGCATCGACGCCGCCCACCTGGAGCATGCAGATGACGTAGTCGGCGTCCTTGAGGGCTTCGCGCCGGTCAAGAGTAGACCATACCGAAGCGGGGAGTTGGTTCTCGGCGATGACGCGCTTGAGGAACCCCTCCATCTTGTCGAGCTTGGGCTTGGTCCGGCTCATCAGACGGATTTCGCTGCCCTTGAGCGCGTCCGTTGCGAGGATGTCCATGGAGAGCGTCTTGCAGAATATCAGGCTCCCTGCGCCAATCATTGCGATCTTCGGCATAGTGCTGGGTTCTCTCATTTCGGCGCGAACGCGCCTCGGCTTCGGTTGACGGTGCGGATACCGGAATGAAGTGTATCACACGGGGTACGGGCGGAGAAGGTGGTGCGTTATCGCAGGTAGGGCGTTTTACCTGGTAGGGCGATTTCGCCGAAAGCGCCTCTTCGCTCCATCCTGACGTCCGCGGCATCCCCGGACGTTTCGGCGAAACGTCCCTACCATTATTCGTGTAGACGGGCGTCCACGGGCATCCTGGTGCAGCCATGTGATCCGCATCGTGCCGTCGCAGTTAATGCAAGAGGACGTGGTGTTGCGAGGAGATAGGCTCAAGGTCCACTACCATCTCCGTGCAACTCCACGTCCCCTACAAGATAAGTCTTAGCGGGAACTATCATCCAGGCAGGCGTCAAGAGTGTTCCCGTCCCGCGACGTGTCGAGCGGGGGTTGCTCCAGTGCTACCTGTCTCTCCGGCGCTCGCGCTTCTCGCGTGGAGACTCATTAGCAGGCACATCGCTACTTGGGGCCTGCTGCATTTGATTCTGGATAGCCTGGGCCTGCGGATCGAGCGCAGGGGCCTCCTCGCCGGATTCCTGAGTGGGCGTGTCCGTCTTCTTTTCACCGCAGGCGGATGCCCCAAACATCAATCCAAGGACAGCCACTGACATTACGAGGGCAAAAGCAATCCTCTTCCACGAAGTCATGACGTACATCTCCTTTTCACGCGCTCGAGTGTTCTTGTACCCATCACAGCCCTCCTCTTCTTCGCAAGCCATCTTGAAAGAAGCGGGGCAATTCATTGGAATCAAACCTAGCTTAGACAGGACTTCAACCGCAAATTGTCGGCAAAACAATGGAACCCGCCGAAGCGGGTTCCATTGTTTGCACTGCAATTATAGAGTTTAGAACCAAGTGTACCCGTCTTGTTGCGCGGCTTGGGTGCACATCGTGAACTTGCTGCCTGCCTCGGCTGGGTATTTGCCGAATTCGACATGGCCGTCCATGAAGAGCACATTCGATCCGCCGGGAACGTGATTGCACTCGGCAATGCCGCCCTGCGCGTCCGCATCGCCGTCGATTACCATGTCTTGACCAATGGTCAAGAAGTGGTCGTTCGCAACGGCGAGTTCCGACTGCGCCTTGCTGCTCGCGGCCGGGTTGTTGATGTCGGAGATCATGAAGCGCTCGATGCCTTCACGAAGGGCTTCCAGCTTGATCGTGCTCGTCACCTGGATGCCGCCACCCACGACCTTCTCAAGATTCTTGTACTCATTGGGCTGAGGCACTGCAACGCCCTGGAGCGTCACAATACCGCCGTCCTGCCAGTTGTCAATGGCTTGACCGACGATACCATGCGATACGGCATCGGCCACGTCACTCGGACGAACCGAGAAGCCCCAGTACGTGTAGGAGTCGTCGCCGCCGGGATGGACGTAGCAGCCAGAGGTACTGCCAGTGTACTCACTAATGGTCTTGTCAGCACAGGGAGGCGTACCTGGATTGGCAACGTTGTACGCAGCGGCCGCCTTGGCTACGTTGAAGGGAGAATCCCAAGTTTCCCAGCCGGTGCCGGGCTTCTTCCACACAAGGTAGCTCGGCTCGGTTGCGCCACTGTCGGACGGGCATTCCATAATGCTCCAATCCGTGCAATACTCAGGATAGATCTGGCCCGGGGCAACGACCGACCAGATACTGTCGAAGGTCGCCGTTGTGGTGAAATTCTTGCGCTGGTTGATGTAGGAGGTGGGCCACTTTTCGCCTTTGCTCTCGTTGGCGAACATCTTGTAGATAAGGCCCTGTTGCTTCAGGTTATTCGCGCAGGACGCCCGGCGTGCGGCTTCACGAGCACGCGCGAGGGCGGGCAGTAGAATAGCCGCAAGGATGCCGATGATGGCGATTACTACAAGCAACTCGATTAGGGTAAAACCACGTTTCTTCATGTATATAACCTTTCAACGATTAAGTGATTCGCGATAAAGGCCGATTGTGCACTCTCGTGCTTCGCGAACTCTGCTTACGAAGGCATAAGTCCGCAGATGATTGAATTAATGTTTTCCTTGCCCACCTCCTCTCAATGAAGGCATCGCACGCCAGTACCCCTTGCAGAAAGTAAATGACACACAGACTCGGAGCTGAAAAGCACCATTAAAATGTTAGCTTGCAGTTACCCTGTCTCGCTAAGACAACCTGAGTATACGGAAATCTGTTGATTTCTGCAATACCGTTTTGCACAGGCAAGCTCAAGGGGTACATATCAAGGAAGCATCGCTGCAAACCGTTACCCATACTGGATTTACGAAATTCTTACCCTACTCAGCTAGCCTCGCATTCTACCAACAAAGAAGAAGTTGCATCCTCGAATTCCGCTGCAAGACGATAATTTCGCGTCCTCCAACCCGCTGTGCCAGATGAACACCTAATCCATTTTGTACACCTAAAGCACTATTTCTTTTCCAACATTTAATCCTTACAGTATTACTGATGATTGCAGTGGGCGATAGTCATATAGGTCATAATAGAGTGATGCGGAAATATCCGGATCTTCCGCTGCCGCGCGGAGTCTTTTCCTTTGTTTCGGACAGGGGTCTGCGTAAGATTCTCCGTAGGGGGTACCCCCATGCAGATATTGACGGTTCAGGGGGGGTCCCAGGGCGAACTCACCGGAACTGCAATGAATAGGCCACATGCCGGATTCACTTCGGTGCTGAATGTGCGCGACTCTCCTGCCTCAATTGGGCGTCTTGTATAGACGCGAAGGATTATCATGTTTCCTCCATTAAGCATCGGTGGACGCGAGCCTCTTGCACACCTTCAGTGTGCTTTTCGGTTGTTCTGTTGCCCAGGGGTACCGCATGTCGCGCGCGACATGCGGCACCCCTGGCTCTGGA
>JBAZRU010000729.1:0-3762 GCA_041662805.1 Candidatus Hydrogenedentales bacterium
GATGATGCGCCCGTTGAAATGGAGGTGGCTGTCTAATGAGCATCGGAAGCGGAATCGAATGGTGTACGGCGACGTGGAATCCGATAGTGGGATGCACGCGCGTTTCTAAGGGGTGTGAACACTGTTACGCCGAACGGACAGCCAAGCGCATGCAGGCCATCGGCGTGAAGCACTATCAGGGATTGCTCGACCACAACGGTCGATGGAACGGTAAGGTTGCCCTGGCTGAACACAAACTCAAAGAGCCGCTCGGGTGGAAGACTCCGCAGACGGTGTTCGTGAACTCCATGGGCGATCTGTTCCATGAGAGCGTGCCAAGTCATTGGATTGATGACGTGCTTTACACAATTGACTTGTGCAACGACATGCACACCTTCGTCGTGCTGACTAAGCGGCCCGAGCGAATGCGCGACTATATGAATAGGCGCAACGAAGAGCCATTGAGAAACCTCGCCCTGGGCGTCTCCGTCGAGGATCAGCGCACAGCCGACGAGCGTATCCCGCTTCTACTCCAGACCCCGGCGCGGTGGCGATTTGTGAGCTACGAGCCTGCGCTTGGGCCGGTGGATTTTTCGAGCTTCGTCAAGGCTGGCTACTGGTACTGCGCTGAATGCGACGAAGAAGTGTCTTCTAAGTTTGTGACTCACGAAGAGGCGCATGAGTCGTGCGGTTGCGACTGTGTATGGACCCCACTGCTTCACGGCATCATCATGGGTGGCGAGTCCGGGCCTGGGGCGCGGAAGATGGAGTACGAATGGGCGAAGCAAACACGCGATGCGTGCGCCGAATCGGGCGTCAACTTCTTCTTTAAGCAGTGGGGCGAGTGGGACGCTTTCGGTGATCTGACGGGAAAGCGCCGCGCGGGCCGTCTTTTGGATGGCCGCGAGCACAACTATTTGCCGTGGGAGCGCGCGGGATGATGGTTTATGGGGTAATGGCTCAGCGTCTAATTGTGAACGAATTGGGTGTTCTGGCAGTGGGGGCGTAGAGGGTGGCTGGACGGCGAATCATACACGTGAATCGAGACCTAATTCTGTCGAGTGGCCGGTTTATTCAGATGGGGTCAAACGAATGGTGTGTGTACTTCGTGGCAATGTGTCTACTGGTGCGCTCTGAGGAGGGAAATGCTCTCGATGAGTGCCTTACGGTTGGTGGTGAACCGATGACCGTTGAGGAACTGTCGCGAGAGTGTGGATTCCGGTACGTTCGGAATTGCCAAGAGGCGCTTGATAGCCTGATGAGTGAAAAAAGACAGTTGATTGAGTGGTTTGAAGTTGGGGACAAGCGGTATCTGAAGGTGTCCAGATTTCGCGCAAATCAGAACCGAATTCGGGCTTATCAGAACGACAAAAAGGCTGCGAGGAATGGCTCCTCGAAGCATTCTCGCGGCACGCTCGATACATCCTCGGCTCAATCTCCCGGCATCCTCGGATCAAACTCGGATCAATTTCGAGACACGCGCAACTTTGAGCAGAAAGGAGTTACACGGCAAGAATCTGCAAAAGCACCTATATATAGATCTTCTCCTACGGAGAAGAAGAACTACGTAGATACCGTTCCCGGTAAGCGCGAAAAATCGCAAAGCGGAAACGGCGAACGGGAACGGTGCGATCAATCGCACCTTACCCCCGAAGAACGAATATCAGAGCATGAGAAGCTTCACGGACCCCTCGCCGCTGGTGCACGCGACGCGCTCCTCTCCAGCCTGAAAGCTGCCGAGACAGACCGCCTCCGGCGCGCGGCAAAGGCTCCAAAGCAGGCTGGCAACCTTGGGGTAGCTGTTGTTCAGCAAGCCTCCGACGATGCTGAAGATAATACGCCGCTTTCCACCCCCACTGACGGTGATGCGTGGGCAATGACGCGCGAAGAAAAGCAGCGCCTTGTTGACCGTTGCATCAAACTCACCGGGGACGCGAAGAGCGACGGAAATTGGTGGCGAATCACATACGGCATGTGTGCCACGCAGCGCGGCTTCAACAAAATGCTTCAAATCCTCCAGCAATTTGAGGATGACGCAAGCACCAAGGACCCGCGGGCGACTCCGATGTTGCACAAAGGCAAGGTTCTCACTTCACGTTTCAACGCAGTGTTGGGAACTGGCAGAAAGAAGGCGTCGTGAGCCACGGGCTTGACAACGACCGCAACACATCCCCTTGGATGGGCCATGTCCACGCGTAAGCAAACACTGAGGCGAGGACGATTGCAGCGACTCCGGAACGTGCGCGGAGCGAACAGGGAGCAGCTTGTTTGCGCCGCATGCGTTGAATTGCTGGAGTTCTTCAAGAAAGCTCGATTGCCGTACCCGCTGAAGCTCGAAGTATTGGCGCGCGTGACCGACGAGATTCAGGATAAGGCTTCTGAAATGACCCCATCGTGGTCAGAAGCAAACTGGCGAAAGGACACGAGGATTCACGTTGAAGAGTAGGTGGTGTTCAAAGACATAACCGCAGCTGTACCTGCGCAATCGAGGCATCGATGCCCGAAAGCAAAAGCAGGTCCGACCAGGAGCGGTTACAGGAACTCCTGGAAGAAGCAAGGTCACTGGACGTACAAACGATGCACATCAAAAATCGAGTCAAAGAGCTGCGAACCGTCAGAGCTTCAGATTTGAGGCCGAACCCGCGCAATTGGCGCAGTCACCCGCAACACCAGCGCGATGCCCTTTGCGGCGTGTTGGCGGAAATCGGATACGCCGATGCTCTGATCGCCCGTGAACTTCCAGACGGAACCCTTGAGCTTATCGACGGTCACCTCCGGGCCGAGACCACTCCCGACCAGGAAGTACCCGTGCTCGTGCTGGACGTAACCGAGAAAGAGGCTGAATATCTGCTCGCAACATTGGATCCACTGAGTTCTTTGGCCGAGACGGATGGGGCAAGGCTTGATGACTTGATTGCACAAGTCAGAAGCACAAACCCGTCGGTGCAAAGCCTGCTTGAGATGCTGACCGAGCAGGCGGGAGATGAAGCAGAGAAGGACCTCATTCCGCTTGATGGCAACGATCCAACGGTTCTCGTGCCATGTATTTCGTTTCGTAAATGGCGATTACCCATGAGTGATGAACTGGCAGTCGAACTCGAAGAGAAGCTGAGGGCATGGCTCGATGAGCACGGAGTCATGCACGGGGCTGCTGAGGTGATAATTCGTGCGCTTTGATGTGGCATACCCAACTCAGGGCCTTAAGCCAGCGAGCTACAATCCGCGGGCTATTTCCGAGGAATGTCTCGCTGTGCTTCAAGACAGCATTCGGACGCTGGGATTCGTGAAACCAGTTATTGTGACCACGGGAAACACTTTGATTGCAGGGCACCAGCGCACAAAGGCAGCCTCAGCGCTGGGGATCGAGCATGTGCCGGCCGTCATACTCGATGGGCGCGTGGAGATTCAGGACGAAATCCGATTCAATCAGCTCCACAACGGCACAGACCTCGACGCGATTGACCAGCCTGTTTGTATCACTTCCCATCTCGGCCTTGGGTATTCCGAGGTAGAGCCGAGCGCCATTACTGTGGGCGGAAAAGCGCGCGGCGCTACTGCGCGTTCTTCCATCGCACAGCTTGTCTTGAAGTATGGGCCCTGGGGGTGCGCCGTGGTCTCTCAAGATGGGGAGGTGCTTTCGTCGCCTCAGTACGCCTTGGCCTGCAAGTCGCTGAGTATCCCATGCCGAGTCTACGTCATCGAGAATTCACTGAAGGCGTACGCCAAGGAGGCCTTCTCGCGAGATTACGGACGCTTTTCCTACGACCACATCGATCGCAGCAC
>JBAZRU010000730.1:0-3761 GCA_041662805.1 Candidatus Hydrogenedentales bacterium
GCCCCACTCGCCGATGCAACTCGTGTGAAAATCGTAGTCTCCGTGCCAAGCACCTTGCGCCACGTAGGCCTTGTTGAACGGCCGCCACGGGCACGGACCCAGCCAGGTATCCCAGTCCATCTCTTCCTTATCCGGCAGCGGCTCTTCGGGTTTCCAGTCGTGCTTCATCTTCGCCGCGTCCCACGGGGCGATGTGGGCATAGGCGGTATGCACCTTGCCAAGCCGTCCCGTGCGCGCCATCTCGATGCAGAAGACGTGGTTCGCTTCGCTCAACCGCTGCGTGCCCGTTTGATACACGCGCCCGTAGCGCTTCTGCGCCTCTACCACCTTCTGTCCCTCGGCGATGGTCATGGAGGAGGGCTTCTCGCTGTAGACGTCTTTCCCCGCGCGCATCGCGCGAACTGCCGCCTGCGCGTGCCAATGGTCGCCCGTCGCGATCAGTACCGCGTCAATGTCCGTGCGCTCGGCCAGAAACTCGCGAATATCCCGGTACATGGCGCAGTCTTTGTTGCCATTGTGGTCGTCCACGAACGCCTTGACTGCTTCGCGCTGTTGCTTCCAAATGTCGCAGATCGCGAGAACCTGCACGTCCTCATTTCCGATGATCCAGCGCAGGTCGTGGAAACCTCGGCCGTGAATGCCGATGCCCCCTACGGTTATTCGCTCCGACGGAGGTGTTGCGCCGCCCCGGCCCAATACGGAAGCGGGCACGATATTCGGGACTGCCACTGCCGCGGCGGCCCGGGACATAAACGTCCGGCGAGAAATCTTGTCGCTCATGCATTCTTCTCCTAGTGCTATCCGTGATCCCCTGGCGGATTCCCCCGGAGTTTCCCATTAACGAGCAAGGGGCAATCCTAAATCATTTCTCTACCACCATCAATGTGTTTGTGTTCACAGCGGCATGCAGGGGATTTCGCTGTTCGGTCGCGGATGTCTCAAAGTGCGCGCGTTGGCAGGGACGTTTCGCCGAAACGTCCCTGCCAAACGTGGTCAGCGGGATATGGCTGAGAGGCGCTTTTGGCGCAAGCTTCCTACCTTTGACGCTCTAGCCGATTCAGTGCGATTCTCCGCGCTTCCCTCCGTGTTTGTCATACCGAACGACGCTCGTATCCGGTATAATGAACCGTCCTGCGCGTCACGTGCCGCGTGTAGATTCGCAGGAACGTCGTGCTACGTCGTGGAATGCTCGCCGCCCCCAAGCTTGGAGGAAGTGACTTGCTCGAAACCTCGGGATCTACTTCGCCACTATGAGATGCTGGAATCCCGAGTGTCATCGACAGTCCCTTGATATCGGCCCTTGCTTCTCATCCTTCATGATGGCAAGCCTTCAACAATTCTCCATGCTATCGGTGACCTTTTGCATCTTCGTGTTGCTTTCGGCCAATGCGGAGGCCACCGGAGCGCAAGTGGCGGTCCCGACGCAAATGGCGCAAGGAGAACCCGCGCCCAATCGCGGCGGGCCTTGGGATTCGCCTCCGCCGGAAAGGCGGATGCCGCCTCCGGAAATGATGATGCCCCCTCAAGACACCGGCCAATGGCCCCTGTGGTACTGGACGGGAGGATTCGCGGTCATTCTCTGCGGTGTTGGTGTCCTCTATTTCACGGGCCGTCGCTTTCGGAATCGGGGTTTGGCGATTCCGAGCGTCCCAAGTGCGAGCGAGAAGATGTTCCGCGCCTTGGCCGAAACGTCGAACTCCGCCATTCTTGTCCACAAAGGCGGGCGCTTCTGCTTCGTCAATGCCGCGGCATCGAAACTCTCGGGGTTCACGAGCGAAGAACTTCTCTCGATGGAATTCTGGGAAATCGTGGCACCCGAGTTTCAAGACCTTGTGCGCACGCGCGGGGTGTCTCGCCTTCAAGGCAGTAAGCCGCCTCCGCAGTACGAAATTTCGGTTCGACGCAAAGACGGCGAACTACGCTGGGTCTCGTTGGGCACCCAACTCATCGACTACGAGGGCGCCCCTGCCGCTCTGGTCACCTTTCTCGACATTTCCGAGCGAAAGATGGCCACCGATGCCCTGCAAGAGCGCAACCTGGAACTGGAGTCGGTCAATGCCCGGCTTCGCGAAATTATCGGGGCGTCCAAGGAACTCGCTGCGTGTCCCACCGTCGAATTACTGGGCAGAATCGCCATGGAACGTTTCGCTCACATCGTTTCCGCGGAAGGCGGTTGTCTATTTGTCAGAAGAGGGAACACCCTTTTCCGCGTCTGCTCCCTCGATGGCGATCACTCTCCCGCGTCCCTTGCGCTACCTCTGCGGGACAACAGCGTTTTTGGACGAGTGTGGGAGTCCAAGGCTCCCGTTCTCATTCGCGACATGGAGAGCCAACTCGAGATCGGGCGAAGTGGCTGGACCGGCTACAGCGAAGGCTCCGTGCTATCGCTTCCATTGCTGGATGACCACGGTGAAATGGCCGGTATCGTCGCCTTGCACAACAAGAAGAGTCCTCCCTTTACGTCCCGGGACCGCGACCTTGCCTCGATACTGGGTTCGCTCTGCTGCGAGACCATGAGAACCCTGGAGGCAACCACCGAACTGAAGAAGAGCGAAGTGAAGTACCGCGATCTGGTGGAGAGCGCAAACTGCATCATTCTCCGAATGAGCAGAAGCGGCGAAGTCACGTTTGTCAACGAATTCGCGCAGAAGTTCTTTGGCTACAGCGAAGAGGAACTCCTGGGTAAGAACGTTGTCGGTACCATCGTCCCCGAGCATGACAGCGTGGGTAGAGACCTCGCCGCGATGATTCTGGACATCGGAGAGCACCCCGAAAACTACAATCCGAATGAAAACGAGAACATGCGCCGAAACGGCGACCGCGTATGGGTCTCCTGGGCGAATAAGCCCATCAAGGACCGGAATGGCTGCATGGAAGAAATTCTGTGCGTCGGGAGCGACGTCACCGAGCGGAAAGTCTCCGAACAGCGCCTGCGCGAGAGCGAGGAACGCTACCGCTCCTTCGTCACTTCAACCTCGGAGGGGATCTATCGCTACGAAACGCGGCGTCCGATCCCGGTTTCGCTTCCCGTGGAAGAGCAGTTCTCCATCATCATGGAAAACGTGTATCTCGCCGAGTGCAACGAGGCCATGGCCCGTATGCACGGCTATTCGCGCGCCGAGGACTTCATCGGCGTCAGCCTTCGGGACTTTTCCGCGGATGACCCCCGCAATACTCTCTACGTCTCGGAGTTTGTCCGGTCCGGTTACCGGCTTGACGAATTTCCGACGCTTATCCACGATGCCCAAGGGAATCTGCACTCCTTCGTGAACAGTCTCGTCGGCTTTATTGAGAATGGCCACCTCGTCCGGGCATGGGGCGTCCAGCGCGACGTCACGGAGAGCAAGCGCGCGGAAGAGGCCTTGCGCGAACGAGACGACATGATACGTTCCCTTGTCGATACCTCTCGGGACTGGATCTGGTCCATCAATCTGCAAGGCGTGCACACATACTCCAACCCCGCCGTCGAGTCTATCCTCGGATATCGCCCGGAGGAAATCGTCGGGGCTTCGAGTATCGACCTCATCCACGAGGATGACCGGAAGATATTCGACGAGCAGTTCCCAAGTTGGATTGCGGAAAGGCGCGGATGGCAAAACGTCTTGATTCGTTGGCGCCACAAGAAAGGGGACTGGCGGTTTCTGGAGAGCAGTGCCGTCCCCATTCTCGATTCGAGCGGAGAGCTCACCGGGTTTCGCGGCGTGGACCGCGACGTCACCGAACGCAAACGGTTGCAGGAACAATTGCTGCAATCGCAGAAG
>JBAZRU010000731.1:0-3734 GCA_041662805.1 Candidatus Hydrogenedentales bacterium
CGTGCCGTTCGGCATGGTGCGGCTGGGGCCGGACACGGCGTCGATCATTACCAGCGAGTTGGGCTACAACGCTTCGGGCTATTACTACGGCGACAACAAGATCGCCGGGTTCAGCCATTCGCGTTTGGTGGGCGCGGATGCAATGGAGGGCGGGATCTTCCGCGTGTTTCCCGCGACGTCACCTCGCGAGAATGTGAAGGCGATGGAATTCGCGCGGTTCTCGCATCGCAAGGAGACAGGCTTCCCGGGGTACTACGCCGTGCAGTTGCCGGACGTGCTCGCCGAGATGACGGCGACGACGCGGGTGGGCGTGCATCGCTACACGTTTGCGAAGGGCGTGACGCCGCACCTGCGCATCGACGTGACGAGCGCGCTGGGGGATAAGCATTGCGAGAAGGGCAGCGTGAATGTCTTGTCCGCCGCAAACGAAGTGGAAGGTTCGACGCGCGAGTTTGGATCGTTCTCGGGCAGGTACAAGGGACTCGACGCGTATTTCGTGGCGCGGTTCAGCACGCCGTTTACCGCGCATGGCACGTGGACGGGAGAGGCATTTAGTGCCAACTCGGACTCGGCGTCGGGCGATGCCGTCGGGGTGGATGTTGCGTTCGACAGCAATGCGGGCGAGCAGGTTGTTGAGGTGCGGGTCGCGATCTCGTATGTGAGCATTGCGAATGCGCGCGCGAATCTGGACGCGGAGGCCGCGACGAAGAGCTTCGATGAAATCGCCGAGGCGGCGCAGGAGGCGTGGGAAGATCGTCTGGAGACGATTCAGGTCGTGGGCGGCACGGAGGAGCAGCAGCGCATCTTCTATACGTCGCTGTATCACGCGTTTCAGATGCCGACGACGTTCTCCGACGTGAACGGCGAGTACCGGGGCTTCGACTTCGCGACGCACAAGGCGGAGGGATTCACGTACTACACGGACTTCTCGTTGTGGGATACGTTCCGCACGGTGCATCCGCTGTACAACTTGATAGCGCGCAAGGAACAGCGCGACATGATGGTGTCGTTGGTCGAGATGGGCAAGGCGGGCGGCGGCGCGCTGCCACGCTGGCCTTCGGGCACCGGCTACACGAACTGCATGTTCGGCACGCCCGCGGATATCGCGGTCACCGATGCGTACCTAAAGGGGATTCGCGATTTCGACATTGAGACCGCGTACGGGTTTATGCGGCAGGTCGCGTTGGTGGGCGTGCCGCTGGGGTGCGACTTCGCCGGGCGCAACAAGGTGCAGGAATACCGCCAATACGGCTACTGCCCGTCGGACATCATGAACAAGGCCGTCTCGGCCACGCTCGAATACGTCTACGCCGACTACGCGCTGTCGCTGTTGGCGCGCGAACTCGGGCACGAAGACGACGCCAAGACCTTCGAGTCGCACGTGCCGTTCTACAAGAACCTGTGGAATCCCGACACGCAGTTCTTCCAACCCAAAGACACGCAGGGCAATTGGTTCGCGGATTTCCGTCCGCTGGCGCTGAGCTACACGGACTTCGACAACAAGTACACCGACGACTACGTCGAAGGCAGCGCGATGCAATGGCGGTGGGCCGTGCCGTTCGACGCGGAGGGATTGGTGTCGCTGTTTAAGGACCGCGACTATTTCGTAAGCGAACTCGATACCTTTTTCGCGAAGGCGCGCAAAAGCAAAGGGCAGGTGCATCCGGGGTCGTACTATTGGCACGGCAACGAGCCGGCGTTGTTCAGCGTCTATCTGTTCAACGCGGCAGGACGCCCCGACCTCACGCAGAAATGGGTGCGGTGGCTGCTGGACACGCGGTACGGCGACGATTACGTCGGCCTCGACGGCAACGACGATGCGGGCACGTTATCCGCGTGGTATGTGTTCAGCGCGCTGGGGTTCTATCCCATCGCGGGGACGACGCGGTATGAACTTGGCGCGCCGTTGTTCGAGAAGGCGGACGTGAAGATCGGCGAGCACCGATTGACCATCGAAGCGGAGGACTACGGTCCGGAGAACATCTACGTGCAACGGGTGATGCTCAACGGCACGGAAATCGACCGCACGCACATCATGCACGACGAGATCGCGAACGGGGGCACCCTGACGTTTGTGATGGGGGCGGCGCCGGCGACGCCGTGAATTCGATCATAGCGGACCCGTTATTCAAGGTCGCGCAGTTTGTGCAACGTAACGTGCAGGGCGGGGCGTTCGCCCTCGCGAACCTCCCCCACTCCGCTCTTCTGAGTGCTCAGGGTGCCCGTCGCAGAGTCTTGGGAGAGCATGGTCGATAGATCGCTCTCCGGCCCGCTGCCCGCTTTCTGAGACTCGCGCAAGACGAGCAGGCAATGCTCCCACACCGTGGCCTGTTTGACGCCGTTGGATAGGCACGCCGCGACGAAGGTGGGGGCGGAAACGGCGGATACGCTCATGACGCGATCCACGGCGAGCTGATGCTCGAGCTTCTCGGCGAACTCGCCGTCGAACACGCGCACAACGGCGCGCAGATTCGGATTGAGCTTCTTGGCGAGCAGCGCAATGCCGAGGTTGATCACGTCGTCGTCGTGTACAGCGATGACGGCGGCGGCGTGCTTGATGTCCGCGTGCTGCAGGACGGCTTCAAGGCGGGCGTCGCCTTCGATGACGGGTATGCGCAGTCCGCGCAAGGCGGCGGCTTCTTGTCCGCCCGGTGAAATGACGATGACTTCGTTCTTCTCGTGGAGGATTTCCTGCACGATGCGCGGGGTGATGTTGCCCGTGCCGGCCAAGACAATGTGCCCGCGACGCCGAACGTGATTCCCGGCGAGCACGCCTCGGAACCGGCGCGAGATAAGGGCGTCGGTGATGATTCCAAAGAGGAGGGCTAGCATGGCCGCGCCGCTGACCATGAGCGCGCAGCCGACGAGTTTGGCGAACACGGGGGCATGCAAGAAGCTCACGTCGCCATAGCCGGTGGTCGTAATCGTGGTCATGATGAAGTAGAACGAATCGAGATAAGAGAGGTGCATCGTGCTGCGCACCGTGACGATGCCGGTCAGAATGACGAGGGTTAGTCCGCACATGAGGATGTGAACGGCCGGGGGAATGCCGCGAAAGGCGGCACGCGCGAGGGCCGCGGCATTGGTCGTGGATGCAAGCAGGCCGGGCTGTGCTTTCCGCGCGCCGGTAGCTTGCCGAATGGCGAGGGTCTGCTTCGCGATTGGCGCCGCCGGCTCGATAGGTTCGATGCGGCCTTCGGTTTTGCCGAACAGCGGCAGCACGTCGCTGCCTTCGTCCACGGGTGCGTTGCCACCGACTACGACGTAGCTATGCTCGCCGAGATCGAAGCAGCAGAGGGCTTCGTCACCCAACGCGGCGGCGACGAATACCGGTGCGGCCAGTGCCGAAGCGCTCAGCGCGCGCACCGACGGGAGTTGTTCGTTGAGATAGCGGCCCAATTCCTGGTCGAACATGCGCACGGTCACGGCCAGGGTCGGATTGAGGCGCAGTCCGTCCAAGGCCACCGAGAGATTGACCATGTCCTTGTCGGTGACGGCGATCAGGCCTTTTGCCCGCTCGACTCCCGCTTCCTTCAACAGCTTTTCGTTGCGGGCGTCGCCCTGGAAGCACGCGACTCCCGCATTGATTGCATCGTGAAGCCACGGGTCCGGAACGCGGTCGTAAATCGCGGCTACCGGAAGATTCAGGCGGCGCAACAGCAAGGCGATGCGAAAACCCACATGGCCCATGCCGCAGACGATGTAGTGATCTTGAAGGGGACGGGTCATTGCTT
>JBAZRU010000732.1:0-3732 GCA_041662805.1 Candidatus Hydrogenedentales bacterium
GCCGCGAGCGCATCGAAGACTACCGCGGCCTATCGCGCACGAATCCGATGATCGCGCTTGCACTCATGCTTGCCCTGTTCAGTCTCGCGGGAATTCCGCCCCTCTCCGGATTCGTGGGGAAATTCTTCCTGTTTAACGTGACGGCGCAGGCGGGCATGCATTGGCTGGTTGCCGTGGCGGCGGTCAATTCGACGGTCTCGCTCTATTACTACCTGCGCGTGATTCGTCAGATGTATATCGAGTCGCCCGCGGAAGGTGCGGCCACCTTGCCCGTCACGCAAACCCTCGCCGTCACGATTGGCGTTCTTAGCGCGGCGACCGTGCTGCTCGGCGTCATTCCCTTCTTCTACGAGACGATCCATCTGCAAACAATCGCCTGGCTCGCCGCGCTGCGGTAACGCAAAAAAATAAGGCGGGTTAGAAACCCCGCCCTCCGAATGCCTGCCCAGCCTTCTATAGCCCAACTGGTGCTCGTGTACTCATCGTACCGCCGCCATCCTGGCGGCTATTCGCCTAAGCGCTGCACTTCCATGCCATCTGCTTGCTTGTCCGTGTCTGTCCGTGTTCCCGCACGTGGGGCAGCCGCCCTCGGCTGCCGGCCGCGCCAATGCGCGTCTGCCCACAGCCCCCGCCGACCTTACGCGAAGAACTCCTGCAACAGCGCCAAATCTAACTCGGGGTAGACCGGGAACCGGTCGAGCAAGGCATGGACGCGCGCGCGCGCCGCATCGTGGGCCTTCGGTTCGACCACGTATTTCGCCTTGCTTGCCTCGCCTGCGTTTGCGCCCGACTCGATAGTCGCGGGCGTCGTGTTCGCGAGGACGAGCTTGATGATCCCGGCAATTTCGCGCATCTCCACTTCGCCCATGCCAAGCGTCGTGACCGCGGGCGTGCCGATGCGCAGTCCGCTGGTGTACCACGGGCCGTTGACATCGAATGGAAGCGAATTGCGATTGAGCGTGATGCCGCAGTCCCGCAACGCACTCTCCGCCTGACGTCCCGTAAGGCCAAACGGCGTCACGTTGATGAGCATGAGGTGGTTGTCCGTGCCGCCCGACGACAGTTGAAGCCCCTCGCTCACGCAGGCCGCGGCCAGCGCGCGCGCATTGGCAACGATCTTTTTTGCATACGTCTTGAACTCGGGCTTGTTGGCCTCGGTGAACGCCACGGCCTTCGCCGCGATAACGTGCGGCAGCGGACCGCCCATGACCATCGGGCATCCCTTGTCCACATATTCCGCGAATTCCTTCGTGCACAGCACGATGCCGCCGCGCGGGCCGCGTAGCGTCTTGTGCGTCGTCGACGTCACCACGTGCGCGTGCGCGACGGGATTGAACTCGCCCTCGAACGCGCCGCCCGCGACCAGCCCCGCGAAGTGGGCCATGTCCACCATGAACACCGCGCCCACCTTGTCGGCCATGGCGCGCATGCGGCGGAAATCGATCGCGCGCGGATACGCACTGTACCCCGCGAGAAGAATCAACGGCTTAATCTCCAGCACCTGCTTCTCAAGCGCGTCGTAATCGAGCAGCAAGGTCTGCTTGTCCACGCCGTAACTGTATACGTCGAACATCTTCGCGGACACATTGTGCCGGTACCCGTGCGTGAGGTGGCCGCCCGAGTAATAGTCCATGCCCAAGAGCTTCTGATTGCCGGTGATCTGGCGAATCTTGTTCCAGTCCTCGCGCGACGCCTTCGAGATGTCCTTGATGCCAAGTTCCGCGAGCGCCGGCGTTTCCGTGCGCGCCAGCAGAATGGACCAGAACGCGATGAGGTTGGCGTCCGCGCCGCTATGAGGCTGCACGAAGGCGTGGTCGCACCCGAACAGTTTGCATACCTGTTCGCACGCGTACGCTTCGATATCGTCGACGTTATCGCACCCCGCATAGAACCGGTGCAGCGGGAATCCCTCGGCATATTTGTCCGTGAGCAGGTTCCCCATGGCGAGCTGCGTGGGCAGCGAACAGTAGTTCTCGCTGGCGATGAGCTTCAGGTTCGACCGCTGATCGGCCAATTCCCTGACAATCGAACGCGCCACCGCCGGTGCGACACGCGCCACCTCGGTCAGGCTGGCGAGATACGCCAGGAACCCCGAGGAGATGTTCTCCGGGGCGGTGCGTGCAAGATAAGCGGAAACAGCGGAAGCGGTATTGGATGTTTCTGTGGACACGGGTCTGGTTCTCCAAGGTGTGGTTTCGCGCAGCCGCGAATGCGGCGCCATCGTAATACGCGACCCGTGGAGGATGCAAAAAAACGTCCGACAGCCATCTATTGCAGCGGAGGCGGCGTGGGTCCTGGCGCTGCCGGCGCCGCCTGCTCTTGTCCCGCCCGCATGATAAAGCCGTAAGCGCTACCGATGCCGAGCACGGCGAACAGGATATCGATAAGCCCCAGACTGCTGACCACGATGCTGGCCAGGAAGATGGGTGAACTTCCGATGGCGTCCTGTTGCAGGCTGATGGATTCCTTCCACTGCTCAAATGTGGGCGGGTTGGAGTTAAACTCGCGCAAGTTCGGGACGTTGAATTCCTTGAAATCGGCGAGTTGTCCCGCCGGAATAGAGGCGGCGTCCGTGGCATCCGTGTATTCGTACTTCACCATGTATTCGGGATACTGATCTTCGGAGGTAAGAGCCGCGAACTGGGCCGCTTCCTCTTTTGCTATCGCATAGTCTTGTTCCGTGAGGGCCCCCAATTGTGTTTCGAGTTCCTTGCCCAGGAAGTGCTCCGTGGCGACGAGCTTGCCGCAGAAGATAGAAAGGAGCGTAAGTACGGCGCAAATGACGGCCATGCCCATGCCGCGTCCGCCGAACTTGGCTCCAGCCCAACCGACCAGCACGCCGATACCCCAGGCCACATATCCAACCTCGTAATCCGTGGATATGGCCAAGGCCGCCCAAGCTCCCGATCCCAGAATCGCCGCTAACAGCGCCATCACAATGGCCATGATGCTCATACGAAAACCCCTCTTCGTTGTGCACAACCCCTCAGCGGCTACTATAGCACGGCTGACCGGATAAAACACGGCCAAGTGAAGAAAACCGTGCGAGGCGTCTCCGTCCGGCACCCGTATGCGCCGGGGCCTTGCATGCTACTGGGGATTGCCGAATCGCACAAAGAGGTAGCGCTTGGACGTGGATTCGAAAACGGAATTCCCCGGTTGCATTCGAAGATAGTCTTCATAGGCGCCCGGCTTGAACTCGCGCTTGTCTACGTAGACTCCAACAAAACCCTTGGCTTGGATTTCCGCGATTTGACCGGGAATGTCCATGGCCATGAGCTTCTTTTCCCAGGCGATTAACGCGTCTTTGCGGGCATACGTTGGGAAGGCGTAACTCCAGCGAAGGTCGCGCGACAAGAGATAGGGCCGGAGCTTTGTGAAGCAGTTGGTGCTCCAGAATTGTCCAGGTTCGGTGAAATAATCGGTGTTGAGCGGCAACTGGAACACGGCCGCCTCTTTCGGAACGGCCTCTCTTACGGTATCGACAAAGGGTTGAAGCTCTCTAATCTCTGCCTCCGACGTCGTCCACTCCGCGAGAATCGGCGGAGCTACCGTATGAACTTGGTCCCAAATTCCGAAGCCCAGGAGCGTGGAGCCAATCACCAGCGTGAGCGATGTCGCGTGTGCGCGCCCGGCCACGAAGCGGCCAATGAAGGCATCGAGAAGAACCCCGCACGCGAAGAGCGAAAAGAAGCCTATCAGGAGTGAACCGCGCGAATAGACGCGAATGGC
>JBAZRU010000733.1:0-3727 GCA_041662805.1 Candidatus Hydrogenedentales bacterium
TACCAGCCCAACGATTGCGATGGCCCAAGCCATCGTGAGAAACGAAGGCGACCGTTCCGTGCCGTACTTCGAGCGTGTGGCGGCGGACAGTGAGTCGCGATACCCCGTGCGGGCGGCTGCGGTACTCATGCTGGGCGAATTGCACACGCAGGCGAGTGCGGAAGCGTTTGCGCGTTTGCGCGACGCCGCCTACGCTAAGTCCTTTGCGCCGCCGCGCAGGGACGCGTATACGCACGCGCAACGAATGGCCGAGTCCGCCCTGATGGCGCTGTACGTTATCCCTCGCGACAAACGTGACCCTCGGATGCCGGAGAGGGACGAGTTTCTGCGGTCCAGTGTCGGCGTAGCCGAGGACTATTCGAAAGGAAGCTTGTGGGTGAGAAACTCGGAGCTGCATATGTACCGCGTTGGAGCGGAATGGCTGCCGGCGTCGCTGACTCCGGGCCCCATACCATGAGCGTTGCTTGCACTTTTGTCGAACGTGTTCGGGTGTGCGGTGTCATAGGTGTGGGAAATACCGCGCGGGGGCGAATTGGTGGGAGGTGTGTCATGAAGAGTCTTGTGTGGACGCTAGCGTTCGTGGTCGGTTACGCCGCGTGGGCGTCGCCACCGCCACCTCCCGGGCCGGGACCCATCGGCTGGGAGAAACGAATCGCCAAAGGGTTCGACCCGCCCATCGAGTACGTCATCGTCTACGGTACGGAATGGATCGGCCCGGACGTGCAGATGAATGACCTTGTCGCGAAATGGGGCCCCGGGGCGGTTGAAGTTCTGGCGGCGATGTACCGCGATCCGGAGTGGAAGGAGTTCCGCTACGGCATCCTCAATGCAATCATGCTGTTCGACGTGAAGGAATCCAAGGACTTTCTGGTAGCGCGATACGAAGAGGTGCGTTCGCGCCCGAATCCGACGCCGCAAGATAAGGGCGAGCTGAGCAGTTTCCTTTTGCGCATTCGAACGCACGATCCGAAGCGGGCCGACCAGCTCGTCGACGAAGGGCTCAAGGACAAGTCGAGTCCGCACTTCGACACGTTTGTATACGACCTCTCCAATCGATTCGTCACTTCAGGCGACGTTGCGCTCAAGGCCAAATTAGACGGAGTGTTGCAGGCCCTGCCCGAAGAGAGCCAACTGCGCCAAGCGGTGAACTACTCATTGGAAGCCAGCAAAGCCCGGCAGCGCGCAAGCGAGCCTATGGACGAGATCCTTTCGAAGGAGAAGGGAGACAAGCCATGAATCTGAGCCGCCTTTGTGTTGCCTTGACGCTCGCTCTACTCAAGTTCGGATCATCCGCTTTCGCGCAGCAGGAACTGGGCCCACTCTCCGTCATCGTGAAAGACGAGTCCGGCAAGCCGGTTCCCGGCGCGACGGTCCAATGCGTGAACTGGGACAATTCCTTCGCGCGAACCGAACCGCTGACGGCGCGTGAGCAAGGTACATCCGATGCCAACGGGCGCGCCCAATTCGAGGGCGTCACCATCGGCCAAGCCTTTGTCCGGGTCATCTCTGGAGATAAGGGAGGGTGGTTTCGCGTTCAGGACGGTTCGGTTGACGTGCCGCTCACGATTGGCGTGGGCCACTCGGCCGAAGTCACCGTTCAAGACGAATCAGGCAAGCCCATTGAGGGCGTCATCGCTTCCGCCGACGGTAGTATCCCCTTCGGTACAACCGATGAAGACGGCAAGGTGAAGATCCGAAACCATGGTGTTTCCTATGAGCCGGAGTTGTATTTCGCCAAGAAGGGATACGGCTGGGAGGCAGCGGGTCTGCATTTCAACCCCGAGAGGATCATTGTCACCTTGAAGCCCGGCATCACGCTTGAGGGCACCGTTACAGGACCTGATGGCAAGCCTGTTCCCGAGGCGGAAGTCTGGTGGAACAGGAACCGAAAGGTCAACGCGAACGCCGAGGGGGTGTTTACGTTCCCGGAGGTTGCCGTTGGCAGCACGGTGGATCTGCACGTACTTGCGTGGAAGCAGAAACCTGCGCTGGTGGGAGACGCATCTATCGTACTTACGGATCCACCCATCCAAAAGGTGGCCATCACGCTCAAGTCCACGGGAAGACCAAAGGAAGACAGTCCCGGCGCCACCGTCTCCGGCGTGGTTGTTCACGCCGAGACCGGAAAGCCGGTGCAGGCGACTTTGCTCCTCGAACACTCCTCCGCATTCGAGTGGCCCGACCGCGTGGCGAACACCGACGCCGAAGGCCGCTTCACGATTAAGAACATCCAAGGCGATCGCGTGTGGCTCTACGCGGCCCCGTCCAATCCAGCGCTCTATGCCGTAGACGGTCTTATCCAAATCGACACCCGTGATACAAAAGCCATCACCATCAAAGTGGGGGAGGGGTGTGCGATCCGCGGCCAGGTCGTCAATGACGACGATACCCCCGTGGCCGGCGCCGAGGTCATGTTCCGGCCTATGTCCCCCTATCACCGTCCCGCTCGGACTCAACGCGACGGCCGCTTTCTCATCCCCTATCTGGACGGCGCGGGCATTACCTATACCGTGTCGGTATCCGACGAGATGCGGCGGGAAGCAAATCTTGAGATAGGCCCCATGGAGAAGGGCGAAATCCGCAGTGGCGTTGAATTGCGCCTGCCCAAACCTGTCATGCCCGCAACGCTCACGGGGACGGTGGTCGATACGGAAGGGAAGGCACTTGCCAACGTGAACTTCTACCTGAACTTCGAGAGAGGCGGACCCGAACCTTCGATACTTACCGCTACGAGCGATGATGCCGGTCATTTCGCCATCCCGATTCCGCGCTCGGGTACGGTCACGATTTCCGCGCACAAGGTTACCCAGGTGGCCCAAGAGCGCGGGGGCTCCGACAATATCTCGACCGATTGCGCAGTCCTTGAAGGGAAGACGGCCGTCCTTGTGGAAGGAACCGATTCGGAGATTCGGCTGGTCGTCAGTCCGAAGCAGGTCCGTTTGTTGGCTCTGAAGGTTATGGACAATGAGGGCAACCCTATCAAGGCGGAGGTGACCCTGCTGCGCGGAAAACACAATCGAGACGGCGTCTATCTCCAAGAAGATGGACGCCATTTTGTGCGCAACTTGCCCGAAGAGCCCTACGCGATTGAGGTGATGGCTCCCCAATACCGGGCCTGCGTGCTCTTCCCCGGCGTGGAATTCCGCGAAGGTGACATGAATGTGACCGTCAAACTGACGAAGGGTCCCTTCCCTGTTGGCGAGTCCGTGTGGGAGACGGTCACAGGCAGGCCCGCCACGGCGGAATCTCTCGCTTCGACTCCACTCGCCGATATGATCCGTGAGCGGGAACGCACCTATTTCATGGCAGCATTGCCGCCGCGAGAACGCAAGCCTGTGCCAGCGACGCCCGACGGCCGGTCGCCAACCGGGCTGACGGTTCCCTATGGACCAACGCCCACTGCGATCCAGACGATGCGCATCGTCGATGCGGGCGGGAAACCCGTGACACGTATCCTCATAGAGCGATTGACCCTGCCCGATTTCGGGAAGGCTGTCTTGCTTCCATCCAAGTCCGGCGCCCAACTTCCACAATCCTCGGAGGATGGCGTCTACCCAATGCCGACGAACGATCCCAATACCCCCATCGTGGTATCCGCACCGGGCTTGGCTCGGGTCCTGGTCCGGACGTGGGGACTGACGGCAAACGAGACGATCGCCCTTTATCCGCCAGCTACGGTTGAACTCAATGTGCGTGGGGTGGACGGCCGGCCCACGCACATTGAGTT
>JBAZRU010000734.1:0-3724 GCA_041662805.1 Candidatus Hydrogenedentales bacterium
GATCACATCGCGCATCTTTGTCCGGCGCAAGCGGCGGGAATTGGCGCACTTCTCGGACTGGATGCGGACACGATTTATCAGGCCGTGCAGCAGGCCGTGCATGTTTCTTTCACTACGCGCCAGTCGCGCAAGGGCGAGATTTCGAGTTGGAAGGCCTATGCGCCGGCCCACGCGGGCAAGCTGGCTGTGGAGGCCGTCGACCGGGCCATGCGTGGCGAGAAGAGTCCGTCGCCCATTTATGAGGGCGAAGACAGCGTGATCGCCTACATGCTCGACGGGAAGGATGGACATTATGACGTGCCGCTGCCCGAGCCGGGAGAGAGCAAGCGGGCCATACTCGATTCCTACACGAAGGAGCACTCGGCGGAGTACCAGTCGCAGGCGCTAATCGATCTCGCGTTTCGGCTTCGCACGCGGATCGCCAATTTCGAACATATCGAGTCCATCACGATTCACACGAGCCATCACACGCATTATGTGATCGGCACGGGGGCCAACGATCCGCAGAAGATGGATCCCAAGGCTAGCCGCGAGACGTTGGACCACAGCATCATGTACATCTTCGCGGTGGCTTTGCAGGATGGGCGCTGGCACCATGTAGACAGCTATAGTCCGCAACGGGCCGCGAGCCCCGACACGGTGCGGCTGTGGCACAAGATAAGCACCGTTGAAGACTCGGAATGGACACGCAGATATCACGCGAGCGACCCGAAAGAGAAGGCATTCGGCGGGCGCGTCGAGGTGCGAATGTCCAACGGAGAGACGCTAATCGATGAGTTGGCCGTGGCCAATGCGCATCCGCTGGGTGCGCGTCCGTTCGGACGCTCCGATTATATACACAAGTTTGAAACGCTGACCGAAGGGCTGGTTTCGGACCACGAGCGGCGGCGGTTTCTGGATGCCGTTCAGAATCTGCCGAATGCCACGTGGAACGAGTTTGGCGGTCTCACCGTGCAGGCGGATGCCGTGCGCCTGTCGCGAAAGACGCGAGACCATCGGGGGATCTTCTAGCGGCCGGGCGTTTCACATACAGCACCAAGAGCGTGTGTGGGAGTTGACATCATGAATCAATCTAACGAATTGAAGCCGAAGAAGCGCATGAGCAGGCGCGCGTTTCTGAGTCGTACTGCTGTGGGCGCGGCCGCGATCACCGGGTTTCCGATGATTGTGCCTGCTTCCGCGGTAGGGGCCAGTGGGACAGTGCCCCCTAGCGAACGTCTCACGATGGCATGCATCGGAGTGGGTGGGCGTGGCTCCAGCAATATGGGAGCATTTCTGGGCCTGCCCGACGTGCAGATCGTGGCCGTCTGCGACGTAGATACGCACAATCGAGAGAAGGCGCGCCACGGGGTTAACGAGCGGTACGGCAACGAAGACTGCGTAGCGTACAACGATTTTCGCGAGATCATCGCGCGCGACGACATCGACACCGTGTGCATCAGCACGCCGGACCATTGGCACTCGGTCATGGTCGCCATGGCGGCGCGAGCCGGCAAGGATATCTTTTGCGAAAAGCCGATCTCGCTGACGGTTGCCGACGGACAGGACATGTGCCGGGTCGTGCGCGAGTATGGCCGCGTGTTGCAGACGGGGACGTGGCGGCGGTCGCGGCCCATGTGCCGGATCGCCTGCGAAATGATACGCAATGGGCGTATCGGCGAATTGAAGACCATTCACATCGGCCTTCCGATTGGCTACTACATTGAAGGCGGCGAACTGGCCGCACTGGAAAAGCTACAGCCTGTTCCAGAGGGCCTCGACTACGATATGTGGCTCGGGCCGGCCCCCTGGGCTCCGTATGCCCCGGGCCGGTGTCACTTCAATTTCCGCTGGATTATGGACTACTCCGAGGGCTACATCTCCGACTGGGGCGCGCATTATTACGACATCGGCCAGTGGGGCAATGGGACCGATTTGACGGGTCCCATCTCGATCGAAGCCACGGGGAAGTTCCCGCGAACTGGGTTGTTTGATGCCCCGATTGAACACGAGATTACGTTCACGTACAAGAACGGCGTGAAGATGCTTTCGACCGCGACCGCCGATACGTCGAAATGGGGGATGCGTTTCGAGGGGACCGAGGGCGAACTCTATGTGGAGAGCGATTTTATCCGCTCGAATCCGGAGTCCATCTCAAAGTCGCAGATTGGCCCCAACGAGGTTCACCTCTACAAGAGCGACGATCATCCCCGCAATTTCATTGATTGTGTTAAGACGCGCGGCGAGACGGCGGCCCCGATCGAGATTGCCCATCGGTCGGCCTCCATCTGCCATATCGCGTCGATATCTCTGTTGCTTGGACGGTCCTTGAAGTGGGATCCCGATACGGAGAGGTTCCCCGGCGACGAAGAGGCAAACGGCATGCTTTCTCGCTCGATGCGCGCACCGTGGCGAGTTTGAGTTCTATTCGCGAATAAACCGATCGGGCGGTTGCCCCGCCCACAGAGGAGCTAGAGATGGAACGTAAGAAGGGGAGAGAAGGAGTGAAAGGCAAAGGGATATCCCGGCGGCAGTTTCTTGGCCGCGGCGCGGCGTTGGCGGTAGGGGCCGCGGGTTTTCCGTACATTGTGCCCGCTTCGGCCCTGGGCCTGAACGGGACGGTGGCCCCAAGCAACCGCATCGTTATGGGATGCATCGGCGTTGGCGGGCAAGGCTCGTACAACATGGGAGCATTTCTTGGGCAACCCGACGCGCAAGTCATTGCCGTATGCGACGTCGATTCGAAGCATCGCGCAGGAGCCAAGGAGAAGGTCGAGCAGACGTATGCCGCCAAGAAGGCGGATGGCTCGTACAAAGGGTGCGACGAATATAACGACTTCCGCGACCTATTGGCCCGCGAAGACATTGACGCCGTCACGATTTGCACGCCCGATTTCTGGCATCCCGTGGTCGCCGTCGCGGCAGCCAAGGCGGGAAAGGACATGTACTGCGAGAAGCCGCTTGCCAATTCGATCGGCGAAGGCCGCGCGGTATGCAATGCGGTTGCTCAGTACGGTCGCGTTTTTCAAACCGGCAGCCACGAGCGGTCGCGCGACAACGCGCGTTACGCTTGTGAGCTTGTGCGAAACGGGCGCATCGGCAAATTGCACACGATTCGATGCAACCTGCCGAGAGACAATCACGGACCGATTCCTCCTCAACCGACCATGCCGGTTCCCGAGGAACTGGACTACGATATGTGGCTTGGGCCGGCCCCATGTGCGCCCTACACGGAGAAGCGTTGCCACTTTTGGTTCCGGTACAATCTTGACTACTCCGGCGGCGAGGTGACAGACCGCGGAGCACATATCATCGATCTTGGCCAGCTTGGCAACAAGACGGACCACTCGGGTCCGATTTCGGTCGAAGGAACGGGAGACTTCCCGCGGGATGGCTTCTTCAACACCGCTATGGATTACCACTTCGAATTCGAGTACGCCAACGGCGTCAAGATGATCTGCGAGAGCTCGGGTACGCGTGGAATCAAGTTCGAAGGTACGGACGGATGGATCTTTATTTTCATCCACGGCGGCAACCTCAGCGCCAGTTCGCCTGCACTGCTCAAGGAGATTATCGGGCCCAATGAAGAACATCTGGGCCGCAGCCCCGGACACCATCGGGATTTCCTCAACAACGTGAAGTTAAGAGGGTCCACGTTTGCGCCCCCGGAGGTTGGTCATCGAACGGGTTCGATGTGCCACCTTGCCAACATCGCCATGAAGCTGGGTCGCAAGTTGCGGTGGGA
>JBAZRU010000735.1:0-3720 GCA_041662805.1 Candidatus Hydrogenedentales bacterium
GCGGTCGTGCCGCACAATGCGGACCGGATATTCCATTGCGATCTCTATCGAACGGTCGGGAGTCCCGTCGTCTACGGCAATAATTTCGGCAAGCGGGTAGTTCTGGGCAATCAGCCCTTCGATGGCCTGCCGGATATACTGTTCCACGTTGTAGATAGGAACATAGAATGCGACGAGTTGAGCCATAGGGAATGGGTCCAAGTACAACGGCACGGGCCAAGGGCGACCTGTTTGAAGGCAGTCCTTCAGAGCGACCATGTCGCCTTGGATGGGGTTGAGCTTCAGACTCGAATCGATCATTCGCGAAGCGAGTTCCTGTTCCCCCAGCGCCGCGAGGCTCTTCGCGGCGAGGTTCAGCAGCAGGCAATCTTTCGGAAAGAGGCGAAGGTAGCGCGAGGCAACGGCGATGGCGGCTTGCGTCTTCCCCTCTCTCAGCAGGGCTTTGGCTACGGTGTAGTGCAGCCACGGGTCCTTTTCGCCGTCGAGGCGCGTCGCAAGCGATTCGGCGCCGCCACGGCCTCGCCCCAAGGATACTGCGTCAAACATGCGGCGGGCATTTTCGTCCTGGGCGTCATCGTGGGAAGCCAATTCGTCAATGGAGGCAAAATCGCGCTTGGCGAGAAGAAAGAAGAGCAGGTTGCGAATCCCCCCCTCTTCGGAGATTCGAGCCCGGAGGATTGATTCTTGGCATTCCTGAAGCTTGGTGCAATCCACGCGTCGTGATTTCCCCTGAATCGTGAGCAGCGACTCTTGTGTTGTCGTCAATTGGCCAGTGCGAGTTGAATCGAACTCGGTACCGTTCTATTCTAAACGCATAATGGGGTTCGAGTCGGGTGAAACGCAATACTCGACAAGCAGTATGTGGGGGGTTCCACAGCAGAGGATTCGCCGGTAGTACCTATGCGTGTATTATGCCTTGGCCTGCCATTCTTCCGGCATCATCAAGTTCTGGCGCAGTATCGAGGGTCTCATGAGATTCGCACCCTTGGTACTGAAGGCGCGGTCGATTACCTGTTTGACCCGCTGCAGGACAAATGGCTGGGCATTCTTGACCGTATCGGTGGGGAATGGAAGCCAGACCTTGCCCTGTTCTGGTTTCCCGAGAACGACCCGCCGCCTTTGGGCATCGAGGATTCGCCGATCCCGACCGTGGCCATGGCGGGCGACTGGAACATGTTCTATCCATGCCTGGCAGTCAATCTGGGCAGGTATGACCTCGTGTTGAGCGACAAGAAGGGCGTTGACGTGTTACGGGGAAACGGGATCACGCCGCATCACTTGTTTCCACTCTACGCGCACGATCCTCGGCACCACAGACGTTACGGCGCGGAAAAAGACATCGATATCCTCTACGTGGGCAGTCTGAATCTAGCCCACTACCGCAAACGCGGCGCCTACTTGGAGCGCATTGCGAAGATGTCGGACAGGTATCGCGTGATCCTTGCAAACGGGGTATTCGACGAAGATTACGGACGCCTGCTGGACCGCGCGAGAATTGTCTTCAATAATTCGGTGCGCGGCGAGGCCAATCTGCGGCTTTTCGAGACCATGGCGTGCGGGTCGCTTGCCTTTCTTGAGGACACCAACTATGAAGTGCGCGACTTGTTCGAGGATGGCCGGGACGTGGTTCTCTACAGCGACGAGGACCTTGAGGAGCGCCTCACCTATTACCTTGAGAATCCGGATGCGGCCAGTGCGATCGTAGACACTGCCCTTTCGCGCATTTCGCGGTTCGCGCCAGAGCAGCGCATCGATCGGATCATCAACTGGGCCTCGGCGCAATCGGGCAGCGGAAGGCCGTTTCGCAACCTGCCGCGATCCGAGAAGGTCTATCAGACTGCGCTCCAGTACGCCTCGACTTTGCGCAAGAGCTACTGGCCCTTAAAGACGCAGCTCATGGGAGAACCCGCGCGGATAGCGCCTGAGGACCCGCGGACCTGGACACTTGTCGCCAAAAGTCTCCTCTTCCCGCCCCCTGAGATTATAGACCCGAAACGCGTAAGCCTGGCGCTCAACATGACTCAGCGCGCCCACAAGCTCTCGCCCAATTCGGCTCCCTATGCACTTAACGCCGCCACGGCGGCAGAGTGGCTTGCCAGCGACGCGGAACCCTATCTTCGCGCGACCTTGGCGGCGGGTTCGCTCGAAGGCGAGTGCGAGCTGCTCGGATGGTTTGCCTTCGAAACGTGGATGCGGTGGTTGCACGCGTTACCTCTCCATCAGACCAAGCTTTCCATTCTGCACGCGGAGGCTCACGCGCGCTTGGGACACATCGAACGGGCACGGGGCAATACGGACTTGGCCGTCGAGCACTTCGCGCAAACCCTCGAGTTGGATCCTGAGAATACGACGGTGTCGCGGCCGCTTGCGGAAGCGTATTGGGAAGCAGGACGCCAGGAGGAAGCGCTTCGCGTGCTGGAAGTCTGCAGGAAGCACTTCCCCTTTACACTCGAGATTCGCGAGCGGCTCGCCTCGTGGTACGCGGCTTGCCACATGTACCAAGAGGCCGAAGATGCTGCGCGCCAAGCCGGCTTGCTCTTCGAGACGCTGCAGCGCTCCAAGGCAAGCGTTCTCCCCGAGACACTCGCGGCACAAGGCTAACCCGCATTCCGAGGGAACGCTATGGCCTTGCCCGACTGTTTCGCTTCATTCGCAATCGCT
This sequence comes from Candidatus Hydrogenedentales bacterium, assembly GCA_041662805.1. GTDB lineage: Bacteria > Hydrogenedentota > Hydrogenedentia > Hydrogenedentales > SLHB01 > JAIBAQ01. Next base: position 2,662 of record JBAZRU010000735.1, read on the forward strand.
TCTTCTGCCTGGATATGATGCCGCCGATCGGCCAGTCAGTAACGCGGCAGTACGGATTTAGCGAGGGGACCACCCATGAGAATTCTCGTAAGCGGAGGAGCCGGATTTATCGGATCGCACGTTGTCGATCACTTGATACAAGCGGGTCATACGGTCACGGTAGTGGACAACCTGATTACGGGCGTCCGAGGCAACGTCAATCCACAGGCTTCTTTTCGTGAGATGGATATCGTGTCTCCCGACATGGCTTCGCTCTTCACCGAGACTGCTCCCGAAGTCGTCTACCACCTGGCGGCGCAGATGAACGTAACGGCAAGCGTTGCGGATCCCACCTTCGACGCGATGACGAATGTGGTTGGCACAATCGCTCTGCTGGAGTCCGCGGTTCGAACCGGCGTCAAGCGATTCATCTTCTCCTCCAGCGGCGGCACCATCTATGGCGCGCCCGAGGTGTTGCCCGCGACAGAGGACACTCCTCCCGCCCCCATGAGCCCGTACGCGGCAAGCAAGCTCGCTGCCGAGGAATACATCAAGATGTACGCGCGCTCCCATCCATTGACGTACGTAATTCTCCGCTATTCGAACGTATACGGACCGCGACAAATCCCCCATGGTGAATGCGGCGTTTGCGCCGTGCTTGCCAACCTCATGCTCAAAGGGCAAACGCCGACGCTGTACGGTTTCGGTAAACCCGTTCGCGACTACGTGTACGTGGACGATGTCGCGCGCGCAAATGTCTTGGCGTTACACCAGGGGGACAATCGCATCATCAACATCTCGAAGGGAACCGGCACGACCGTAAACGAGTTGTTTGCCGCCTTGAAGGAAGTCATCGGCTTCGACAAGGAACCCCTTCTCAAAGAGATCCGGTCCGGCGAGGTGGAGAAGAACATCTGCGCCAATGGTTTGGCTAAACGCATTTTCGGATGGGAGCCCAGAGTGGGACTGCTGGAAGGCCTCCAAAACACCATCCAATTCGCCTCCCGCTGAACGTCCCCTCGGAAGAACAGCCGGGGCGCCTGCGACGAGCCCGTCCATAGTGGAAACCCCGGCGACACT
>JBAZRU010000736.1:0-3714 GCA_041662805.1 Candidatus Hydrogenedentales bacterium
GTCTATTTTATCCGCCAGTGGGGCGACGTTCATTTCTTCGTTGTAGAACGGCACCACCACTGAAACCAAGAGTCGCATAAGAAGACCTCATTCCCCAAAGGGATCTAGTATATCCGCAGCGGGCAGGTCGAACCAATTCGGTTTCACTCCTCGCGGGGCATGAGCACAGTATTGCGAAGGACCTCCAGGGTCTCGCCCGGCTGACTTCGCCCATACCGTGCCTTCATGTAGGCCCGATACCATTCGACGATTTGCGCGGCGTTCGGCAAAGGCGAGGCCAGCACGCGCACGCAGAAGCATTCAAGTGTTTCGCTGGGGGCGCGCCGGAAACCCGCTCTCGCCATACCGCGGTCCATGGCGTCGAGTAACCGGTGGTACTCCTCGAAGCCATCGTGCACACGCGCGCGCCCTTTCCGTGCACAGCGCAATCGAAAGTAGACCAAGCTGCCCACGATGCAAGCGGCGACCAAAACCAAGCCCCAGGCCGTCGTGAGGATTTGTCCAACCAGCGCGCGCACAAACCCTGGAAAATCCTCAGTCAACATCTGCACGGCATTCGACACCCCCGCCGCCAACCGGCTTGCGTAGAATCGGGCACCGTCCCACAGATCCGCCAGACGAGAAGCCGCCTCTCCCGTGGGCCTTCCCGAAGGCGGCGTCGCGTCTACCGTAGTCCAACCGTGGGCGCTATCGTACGCCTCGCTCCAAGCGTGCGCGTCGCGATTGCGCGCACACCAGTAGCCTCCAAAGGAGTTGCGCTCCGTCACCATGAAGCCGGTTACATAACGCGCGGGCACGCCCGCCGCACGAAGCAACACCGTCGCGCCCGCCGCGAAGAACTCACAATGCGCAGGAGGCTTCTCCAACAAGAAGTAGACAAGCGGGTCGTCTGCGGCGGGCATTCGAATGTCGGTGGAATATTCGTAGCCCTGGAAATACCCTAGCACCGCCGCGATTTTTTCGCTGTCCGATTCCTTCCCTTGCGTCAGTTCCCCGGCCAGCGCGGTGATGCGGGGATCGACGGTTTCCGGCAGGCGCGTCAACACACTTCGCATTTCCTCCGTAAGCGGCCCTCTATCGGGTTGACCGGAAACGGCATTCGCATATTCCGTCGGAGCCGAACTTGCGCGCACACTACCCTGCTCGTCGACCGCGATTTCGCCGGTGCCGATGCCGATCCACGCCGTGTCGAGCGGGGCAAACAGCACACCCTCCAACGGCGCCGCCCGCCACACGAGTTGTCCCTTCCATGCATTCTCAGTGCCCTCTCGAATCCGATACCAATGCTCCGCCGGATTGATTTCTCGCAGACTGGACGGAGGCCGCTCGACGGGGTTCCGCACGTCCACTTCGCTGGTGACACGCCACTCCGGCGGTACGTACGTGTCGTAGGCGATGCCGCGCATGTACCCCGGCGGATCGCCGGCCACGATGCGTAGCGCCGTCTTCGATCCGCCCGCGCCGCGCATCCGCGTCACGCTGTCGAGACGCGCGCGCCCCGAGAATCCCGTCGTGGAAAGGGAGGAGCCTCCCGCCGCGAGGCCAAGCAGGCGATCCAGTTCATTTCCATATTGCTGCACGGCCGCGCCAACCGCGGCCGCAACCGCTATCGCGATCCCGACAAATCCCAGATTGAGCGCCCATCGAAGGACATGTGCGCGTGTCTTTCCTTGAGCGGAATGCCGTAAAGAGGAAGCGAAATACGCGGCAATGCAGGCCGCGAACAGAAGGGACAGGACGCGAAAACGCACGCCCGCATCGTCAAGGGTAGAAACGTTTCCGATGCACGTCATGACAAGGATGCCGAGGAACGGCAGTAACGCCACGGATGTGGGGGTGGGGTTCACTTGAAAGCCGCGGACAATGACCAGTGCTTCCAGAAAGAGAAAGAAGCGTCCGAACGCAATGGCCATCGCGTAAGTGGGAAACCACACCGTATACGAGTACGCCTCCGAGGCGCGTTGAGAATACACAAGGAGTATGACTGCCATGAAAACCGAAAGCGCGGCGATGGTGCGCGGAGGCAAGGGAACGCGCTTCGTCGCGATTGGCGCCAGTGCCGCCAGAGTGAATATGGCCAATGGATACGGGATAGACTTCGTCATCACGCCCATTGCCGTACACTGCACGCCCAACAATACCAGCGCGCTCCAGTTCCTTGCGGTCATAGGCTGTCCACCCCGCCGTCGAGAATGGCGTCCGGCGTGAGGCGAACCAGGAACTCGGACCACTCTTCAATGCCGTCGTGGACAGCCTCCGTGTCTTCTTCGATCAGGACGACCTTGAGCCCGCATCGGTTTTCGAGCGCTGCCCGCAGCAACTCAGTGCGCGCGGCGTCCCAATGGAGAAACACGCAAATAACGGTCGATATTGTGTTCAATTCGTCGTTGATCGCCGGGACCAGCATGTCGAATGGATTCGAAGGGCATGCATCCACGCACGCGAGAATCTCAAGCACATTGTCGAGATGGCTGATGTGACGGCCCGCGCGAAATACGTGCAACTCCGGTCCCGCGGCAAACAAATCGATGACGTGCTCGCCGCGCGCCAATACATCCGCGATGGACGCGGTAAGGCTAACGGCGGCCTCAAGCGGCGCTTCGGGCTGTGGACGCGCTTTGTTCAGCAGCGTTCGCACGGCCTTGCGCATGGCTTCGCTGACGGCGTTGCCCTTCGGCGGCACGTACGTGTCGAGTACGAGGGCCACGCGGCACAAGTACTCCTCTTGAAATTCTTTCACCACGGGCCGCGCGATGCGGCCCCACGCACGAAAGTCGATGCGTCGCACGGGGTCGCCGTAGCGGTATTCGCGATTGCCAATGTACTCGGCAGACTCGCCCACATTGGACATGAGCGCGATGCCCCCCGGTTGATACCGCGCGCCAATCGGCACGTCGATGGCCGACAGCGTCCGGAAGTCCGGGAGCACGAGCAGCGTTCGTCCATCGACATACGCGGAGCCCGCGCGACAGATACCGAACGGAAACATCGTAAAGGCGCGAAGGCGCGGCAATTCATAAACGCCGCGGCGCGCCACACGTAGCGTGACGGAAAACGTACAGGTACCTTGAGCGGGGATTTCGCGCGCCGCCGCCGCGTGCTTCACAAGCGCCACCTGCGCCGGCAACTCGAAGAAATCGACCGACACGTCGAATGACGGTAGCCGCGATTTGTTGAAGACCGTGAACGTCGCCCCGACGTCGTGCGCGGTCGTCGCGGTCTTCGGAAACGCCCCCGATACGCTCAACCGCGGGCGGTAGACAAAGCCCGCGCACAGCGCAAGCAGTCCGAGAAGGAATAGCGCGATGAACAAGTGAAATAGAGGAATGATGACGGATGTGCTCGCGAACGACCCGAGCACCACGCCCCCCAACACCAACGCCTTCCCGCTGGGCGTCAGCTTGAAGCGCCATGTGTATTCGGCGAACCGGGTGAATGAACCGAGCACGCTGCTTGCCATAAACGATAAGCCTGTTTGTTCGAATCGTTACGTCGGGACCGCGACGTCTTCCACGCATCGCGCAATCACGTCGCGCTTCGAGAGGCCGCCGTACTTCGCCTTCGGGGTCAACACAAGGCGATGCGGCAAAACGTGCGGCGCGAGCCGCTGCACGTCGTCGGGCAGCACATAATCGCGCCCCGCGCAGAACGCCGCGGATTGGCTCGCGCGAAACAGCATCAACGACCCGCGTGGGCTCACACCCAGCTTGAGCG
>JBAZRU010000737.1:0-1810 GCA_041662805.1 Candidatus Hydrogenedentales bacterium
TCGAACAATCGGAAACCGCGTTGCACGAGACACAGGAGCGGTTGCGCAGCCAAGTCGATTCGGACAAGCGCCTCAAGACCGAACGGGTCCTTCGCGAAACCTACGCCATGCTCCGCGCGATGGTGCAGTCCTCACCCGCGGCAATCGTTGTGTTCGACCCCACGCTCAGGGTCTCCACGTGGAATCCCGCCGCGGAGCTGCTGTTTGGGTGTCCGCGGCACGAGATGCTTGGCGCGCGCCTCTCCGCGTATTCGCCGGAAGGTTCGCCCATCGAAGAGTTGGCGCGGAACTGCTACGAAGGCGCCCGCGTTGCCGGCCGCGAACTCACCCTCCATCGAAAAGACGGCTCGGAGATTACCCTTGCGGCTTGGACCGCCCCCATTTTCGAAACCGACGGCGTCGTCACTGGCGCGATGGCCTTGATGATCGACACGACCAAGGCGAAGGAACTCGAAGCGCAACTTCTCCAAGCCCAGAAGATGGAAGCGATTGGCCGTCTGGCGGGAGGAATCGCGCACGACTTCAACAACCTGCTTCTCGCCATCCTCGGCACCACCGAGCTTATGCTCTCCAGGAACGACCTCTCCGAGGAGACGCGATACGATGTGGGCGAGGTCCGCCGCGCGGCGGATCGCGCGAGTTCCCTAACTCGCCAGCTCTTGGCCTTCAGCCGGAAACAGATTCTCCAACCCCGCGCACTCGATCTCAATGCCGTGATCGCCGACATGAACAAGATGATGTCGCGATTGCTCAACGAGGATATTGCGTTGTCCGCCGAGCTTCGCCCCGGCCTTGATCGCGTCAAGGCCGACCCAGGCCAAGTTGAGCAGATTATTCTGAACCTCGTGATGAACGCACGTGATGCCATGCCGAATGGCGGACGGCTTGCCTTCACCACTTCCAGTGTCACCATATCCCATTCCCACGATCCCGACATGACCGGCCTACCGGCCGGCGAATACGTGGTGTTGCAGGTTTCAGATACCGGCTGCGGCATGAGCGAAGATGTCCTCGCCCACATTTTCGAACCGTTCTACACAACCAAGTCCGAGGAAAAGGGCACGGGCCTTGGATTGTCCACCGTGTATGGCATCGTAAAACAAAGCGGCGGAGCCATCGCGGTAGAAAGCAAACCCAACCGCGGCTCCACGTTCCGCGTCTATTTGCCTGCCACCAAAGAAGAGATCCTTCCGAACGAGACCGGCACCGTCACGCGCAGCCTGCGCATTGGAACGGAGACCGTCCTCGTCGTCGAAGACGAAGACATGGTCCGTGGGCCCGTCGTCAAGATATTGCAGATGGACGGCTACGAAACCCTCGAAGCCGGCAGCGGCGAAGAAGCGTTGCAGATCATCGAGGCCTACGAAGGTACGATTCATCTCATGGTCACGGACGTGGTGATGCCCGGCATGAACGGACGCGAATTGGCGGAACAGGTCGCCAAGCTGCGCCCCGCCACCAAGGTCCTCTTCATGTCCGGCCACATGGAGGAACTGATCGTCGGCCAAGGAGTACTCACTCCCGGCGTACCGTTCTTACAGAAGCCGTTCCAGATGACCGTCTTCGCCGACAAGGTCCGCGAGATGCTCGACCTCCCCAAGAAGAACCGCCGCCGCGCCTGCTGATTTGGGCGGGCGATGGGCACGGGCAAGGACTACAGGGACAACAAGGACTGCAAGGAGCAACGAGACCAAATGGCCCCAAAGGGTCAACGGGACCAAGGGGACTCGGGCCTCGCCCTTGGGTGGCTGCACCACATTGGTTTTCACTCTAGCTTTCAATGAAACAGGGGGCGTCGTTGGACGCCAGA
>JBAZRU010000737.1:1820-3705 GCA_041662805.1 Candidatus Hydrogenedentales bacterium
GTCGATCTTTCCCGATAAGACGCGGGTTGGAGTCTTGGGTGCTTACTCTACCGTCACGCTCTTCGCAAGGTTGCGCGGCTGGTCGACGTCGCAGCCGCGGTTGACGGCGACGTAGTACGCGAACAACTGTAACGGCACGGCGACCACGATCGGGCTGAAGGGTTCGTAGCACTTCGGAATGTATATCACATCCGCGCTGTGGTTCTTGATACCCTGGTCGCCTTCGGTCGCAACTGTCAGCACGATGCCTGAGCGTGCGCGAATTTCCTGCATGTTCGACACCATCTTGTCGTAGGTGTCGCCTTCGACGGCCACGCACACAACCGGCAGCTCGTCGGTCACAAGTGCGATGGGGCCGTGCTTCATTTCGCCCGCGCCGTAGCCTTCGGCGTGGATGTAGCTGATTTCCTTCAGCTTCAACGCGCCTTCAAGCGCGCTCGGGAAGTTGAAGCTGCGCCCAAGGTACAACGCGCTCTGCGCGTTCACGTACTTCGGGTCTTTTGCGCAACGCTTCACGTCATCCTGGTTATCCAACACCCACTGAATCTTGTCGGGGATGGAGCGAAGGTGCGCGATCATCTCGCGGCCTTCTTCCTTCGTCAACGTGCCGCGCGTTTCGCCGAGCCAAATCGTGAACAACGCGAACGCGGTGATCTGCGACGTGTAGGCTTTCGTCGATGCAACGCCGATTTCCGGGCCCGCTTGCGTGTAGATGACGCCATGCGACTCGCGCGCGATGCTCGAACCCACGACGTTCACGATCGACACGACCTTCGCGCCGCGGTTCTTCGCGATGCGGATCGCTTCCAACGTGTCGGCCGTCTCGCCCGACTGCGTCACCGGAATGACGATCGTGTTCTTGGGGATGATCGGATCGCGGTAGCGGTATTCGGAGGCGATGTCGACTTCCACCGGCACCTTCGCGAACTTCTCGATGAGGTACTTGCCCACAAGGCCCGCGTGCCACGCCGTGCCGCACGACACGATCACGATCTTCGCGCAGTCCTTCAACTCTTGCTCGCTGAGCTGCATGTCCGGAAGCTGGACCTTGTCCGACCCTTCCGTAACACGGCCGCGCAGTGTGTTGCGGATAACGTCCGGCTGCTGGTTGATCTCTTTCAGCATGAAGTGAGGATAGCCCTCTTTCTCCGCCGCCGAATCATCCCAATCGACCGTCTTCACTTCGAGCGTCTGGGGATTGCCGTCGAGGTCTTCGATCTTGTAGCTGTCGCGCTTGATCTCGCACACCTGGCCGTTGTCGATGTATAGCACCTTGCGCGTGTACTTCATGATCGCGGGAACGTCCGACGCGATAAACGCTTCGCCGTCGCCGAGGCCGACGATAAGCGGGCTGCCGTGCCGCGCCGCCACGAGCAGGTCGGGATTGTCCTTGCACACCACGCCGATGGCGTACGCGCCTTCCACGTCTTTCAACGCGCGCTTCACTGCCGCGAACAGGTCGCCCTTGTAATACTTGCGGACAAGGTGCGCAATCGTTTCCGTGTCGGTCTGGCTGCGGAACTCGACGCCCGACGCCGTAAGCTCGGCGCGAAGCTCCTGGTAGTTCTCGATGATCCCGTTATGAACGACGGCGATTTCCATCGGACCGTCGAAGTGCGGATGCGAGTTACGCTCGCTCGGGACGCCGTGGGTCGCCCAGCGCGTGTGCCCGATGCCCAACTTGCCTTCCAAGTGGCTCTCTTCAAGTTTGGCGTCCATCACCTTCAACTTGCCCACGCTCTTCACGCAGTCAAGCTTTCCGTTGCGCACCACGACGACGCCCGCCGAGTCGTACCCGCGGTATTCAAGCCGGTGCAGACCGGACATGATGATTTCCACCGAGTTCTTCTCTCCAATGTACCCCACTATACCGCATATACTTATC
>JBAZRU010000738.1:0-3705 GCA_041662805.1 Candidatus Hydrogenedentales bacterium
TTTCATGGCAGACAAAGCTGGATACGTCAACTATTTCGAGGTCCTGGAATTGGAGGAGGACGCCAAGCCGGGCGAAGTTCGCAAGAACTACAAGCGCAAGATGAAGGACCTCCTGTTCGAAATCGGCGGCGTCGAAATCACGGAAGAAAAGCGCGCACGGTATCTCCTCGATATGGCGAAGCTCAATGCCGCCCTGTGCGTCCTTCGCGACAACGACACCCGCGATGAGTACTGGAATTCGCGCAATGAGCTCATGGCGCTGGAAGACCGGTGGGCCGAAGCGGTTGCCGCCAAATCGCCCAACACGGAAGACCTTCGCAAAGAATACGATGGGAAGATTCGCGACTTTCTCGCCAAGTACGTGGAAGAATTGATGTTAGCCGCGGGACGCGACAAGGAAGCGGTGGAAGCCAGCCAGTGGGATTCGAACCACGAGCGGCACGCCTCGCGCATCCTGCGTCATTACCGGCATGTCTTGTATCACCAGATTTTGGAGCGCCTCCCTTTCACGGAGGTGACCCCGCCCGTCGTGGACTGGCCGGAGCGTACGAAGTTCGTGGCATCGGTGTTGGCCGGGGAGGGGCGCTAGTCGTGGGATTCTTCAGCAAGAAAACGGTGGCCGTACAAAAGGTTGTCGACCAGGAAAAGCTGGCAAAGGCATTGGCGAAAGCCGTCTACGAAGGCGATATCGTGAATTTCCGCCTCCTGTTTCTGCCGTTTTCGCCAGCACGCGAGGAGACCAGCGAGCGCTTCGAAACGGACAAGTACGCGTACTTGCTTCCCGATGAAGAGATGGAGGGGAAGCGGGCGTTCCGCGATATTCTTGCATTGGTCAAGCAAGACGCGATCTGGGCCCACGTCCAGCAAGAACTCAAGGCCAACCGGCCCGCGCAAATGCCGTCCGAGTTGGTCTTGGCGCTCGGCGACAATGCCGTGCGAACAGGGAAGTACACCAGCGCCGCTCAGTGCTACGAAATCCTGCGCATCCGCCAAAAACTTCAGGATGAGTTCTTCGTTCAGGCCGAACAAGCACTCGAAGCGGGCAAGATGGACAAGGCTGTGCTGGGATACATCGTGGCCACCGGCCTCGAATACAATTACGCCGCCTTCCCCGAGCCCTTGCCGACGGTGCTCAATTTCCAGACGCACGGCTTGATGTTGCACGGTGTCTACCCGGAAAAGCCCGAGGATTGCGTCGCACTTCAGGAACCGGAAGCCTTTGCGCGAACGGCACTTACCTATTTGTTGGGTGACTCGCGGGCCGCGGCGCGGCTTGAAAAGTGGCCCCTGCCGGTCCGGCTGGCGTTTCTGGAAAAGCTGGTCCATTATCGCGACCCTAAATGGCCGGAGTTTGTGCACCGGTACCGCGATGCCTGCAAGCAGATGCTGGAATTCGACAAACGAATTGCCCACGCGCGAAGCGAGGGTGGCCGCGTTCTTAGTCTGGCCGACGAGATTGCCGAACTCCTTGGGGACGACCCCAACACCGTCCCAGCTACCCTTTTGGGCCGCGAAATCCCATCCGGGGAATGGTGGCAGTACATCAAAGAGTTAGCTTTTACGCATCCTCCCGCGGTGTTGTTCGTGTCGCGGCAACTTATCGCCCAGAAGGAGATTATCGTTCCCCGGTATCGCGGCGATTCGCCCATACCGAAGTCGCTTGGGCTTCTGACCGGAGCCGACGGACAGATTGCTGCGCCATAACGCGTTGATGTGACTGGAGATAGACGAGATTGGGACTGCTCATTGACCTGCATGTGCACACCAGCCGGTATTCGCGATGCAGCCAAATTCCGCCCGAGCGTCTCATAGACCAGGCTGTCCGGGCAGGTCTCGACGGTCTCGTAATCACGGAACATCATGTACAATGGAGTTTGGACGAACTCGAAGAACTGAGGCAGGCGTCGCGCCATCCGGGCTTTCTTCTGTTGGCGGGCTTCGAGTACACGTCGAAACAGGGGGACCTGCTCATCTACGGGGTGGAAGCCCAGGAAGTGAGCCGGTTCGAGCCGTGCTGGCCCCCGGAGCAAGCGGTAGAATTGGCCACTCAGCTGGGGGGGGTCTGTATCGCAGCGCATCCAACCCGCGCCGGTCTCGGCTTTGACATGAGTATTGCCCAATTGCCGTTGGTGGCGCTCGAAGTGTGCAGCGTGAATCTTCAAGTCCACGAACGGCGTTTGGCCACAAAGCTCGCGGAGGCCATCGGGGCCCGGCAAGTGGCGTGCAGCGATGCGCATATCGTTCAGGACGTTGGGCGTTTTGCGACGGAATTTGATATGGTTATTCGGGATACGCAGGACTTGCGTACCGCGTTGACGCATGGTAGATTTCGAGTGGCGGAACATCGCGTTTCCGCATAAAGGATGGACCCAGTTTGAGTACAGGCGACCCTCGGGACGGGGCTGCTGCTCCCAATCAGCCGCAACAGTCGGCTTCCAAGGAAGTGAAACGCGAGGTCGTGGAATTCGTCAAGACCGTTGCGTGGTTCTTGGTGCTTTTCTGGGTGCTCAAGAGTTACGTTATCGAAGGGTACGAAGTCCAGGGGCCTTCAATGGAGCCGACGCTCATGAACCAGGAGCGCATCCTGGTCTTCAAACTCCCGCACCGGCTCAGCCAGATTAGTTGGTTCAGCGGGATCGATGCCGTCAAGCCGGGAAACATCATCGTCTTCGACAGCACGGACGACGCTCATAAGCGCTACGTGAAACGGGTGGTTGCGGAGGGTCCAAAGCTGGATGTCAGCAACACGGTGATTGCGGGCAATGAAGGTGAATCCCTCGGCGACAGAGTGCCCGTGCAGGTCAAGACCGGACAACTGTTCGTCAACAACCGCCGCGTCGAAGAAAGCTACCTGCCAGCCGAAATCAGCGAACCATTCCAGTCAACGGAACGCGACGAAGTAAAGCTGCGGGCAGGGGAGTACTACGTGCTCGGCGACAATCGCAGTGTGAGCAAGGATAGCCGCAGTTTTGGTCCAATTGACGACCAGCGTGTCATAGGCAAAGCAATTCTGCGGTTCTGGCCACTGAGCAAGTTCAGCATCCTCAAGTAGACGTGCCGCCTCTCCGGGATACTCCCGCTCAATCCCTATCGGCACCATGTGCGTGTGGACCCTCGGCTACGCTGAGGGAATCCGCATCGACGCGCTCCCGATTTGCGCTTTTGGGCGTTTCTTCGTGGAATTTGCTATGGTTATGAAATATGGCATTGGTTTACACACTGCGTCGTCCGACGGCGCCCGCCGAATTGCGGCAAACAGTGTGTCTGCAATAAGGATGCTCCCCCAGTGAGTGGAAGCGACCCCGGGGCAGGTACGTCTGTTCCCAAGCAGTCTCGACTCTTCGCCTCTCAGGAATCGAGGCGCGAAGTCTTGGCCTTCGTCAAGACCGTCGCCGGGTTTCTGCTGCTCTTTTTGCTGCTCAAGTCGTACGTCGTCGAAGGCTATGAGGTCCAGGGCACTTCGATGGAGCCCACCCTGATGAACGAGGAACGCATCCTCGTGTTCAAATTGACGCACGTGCTGAGTCAATCCACTTGGTTCAGCGGGATAGAAGCGCTGCAGACTGGCGACATCGTCGTCTTCAATAGCGCCGACACCCAGGAGCGGTACGTGAAGCGCCTAATTGCGAAGGGTCCGAAACCCGACGCGAGCAACACCGTAAACGCTGTTAAGGTGGGGGAGACAGCAGGCAGCCAAGTTACCGT
>JBAZRU010000739.1:0-3700 GCA_041662805.1 Candidatus Hydrogenedentales bacterium
CGGTTTCGCTCCGCGTCTAACGCAGGCTTCCAGCCATGAACCGAATACTGGCCCTCCCGGTCTTGAAGCAAGAACGAACTTGGGCTCTGAGTGATTTGAGGCTGCTGTATAAGGGGAGCATTGATTTAAGTACGGACGACGAGCATCGCTCGCGAGGCGATTGCTTGAATAGAGGTGTCCACTGGGAGTAGGTTGGTCCTCGATGGGTAATTGTGTCTTTGCCATGTATGAGTACACTTGCTTATCTCGGAAGGAAGATGGTCGAGTAGTGACGAGCAATTGCTCAGGGTCTCAACGGCGAGGGGGTATTCGTCAGGACGAATACGAATGGCGTTAAGTCCGGCTCACGTGGCACCGAGAGAAACCGCGACGGGTACAAGTCCGTAGTCGATGAACTCTGGGAGTAACGGTTCAGCCACTGGGGAAAGCAAGAGGGCTGGTCGTGGAAGAGGTGAAGTATACCCAGGTTGAGGATACGTTGCGCAATGTAATCTAAAGTTGGGGGAATGCCGCGAAGATAATGTAGCCCAGTTCCGGTTCGCTACTACGGCATATTGACAAAGGACTATGCAGGTGAATTGCGATTTGCTTTCAGGGGGATTGAGGCTGTCAATACAACGCTCTAGTTCAGCATGGTGTTTCGCGGGCGTGGTTCTCGTATTCGGATTGATTCCCGGGTGTGCGACTCGCGCAACTCCTAAGGCGGCGAACACATCCCAAGACGCGAACGCTCTTGTCGTGGGCGACGGGGTTGTCGACAAGCTCATTGTGCCTACAAGCAGGATAATGGGGGAAGACCTCCCAAGCCCTAAGGAAGGGCAGCCAGAGGGCCAGTCCCCCGCGGCCCCGGAACTCGCCATGTCCTACCGAATCGGACCTGGAGACATTTTGAGTTTTCGTTCCTTCGACGACGAGAAGCTTAGCATGCAAGTTCCTGTGCGCTATGACGGTTATGTCTCGCTTCAGGTCATTCCAGACGTGAAAGTGGAAGGCCTTACGCGTAAGGAAGCGGAAGACCTGGTGCGTGAAGCATACGCAGAATACTATTTGGAGCCGCAATTGACTTTGTCCATTTCCGAGGTAAAGAGCAAGATATTCACGGTTCTGGGAGATGTTAGTCGGCCCTCCGAATACCCTTACACCCGTCCCATCACTCTAATGAACGCAATCACCATCGCGGGAGGCCCCCGGGTAAACACGCAAGGCGGCGACTCCTATGTCGGCAGCCAGGGTCAACTCGTGAAGGCGTTTCTTGTACGGAATACTGGAAATGAACGTAAGGTCTTTGAATTCGACTTGCGCGGCTTCCAGAAATCCGGCCCCAGTCCGTCCGACACGCCGGTGTACCCGGACGATACGGTATATGTGCCCGAGAGCGCCAACCTGGTCTTTCTGCTTGGGGAAGTGCGCCAACCCAGAGTCTACGCGGTTTCCGAAGGGCTGACGCTCATTCGCCTGCTATCGCTCGCGGGTGGCTACAATGAGTCCACAGCCCGAATACGAGAAGTGGCCATCACGCGTGAAATAAACGACATGGAAACTAAAATAATTACGTTTGATGTCCGCGAAGCGATGCGAAAGGGAACGGATTTCTCATTGGAGCCAGGCGATATCATCTATGTGCCTAGGAAGAGGTTGGTCAATGCCGAGGACTTCCTGCAGCGGGTCATTGCGCCCGCCAGCACCGGAATGAGCTTCGCGGGGCAGATCATGGGCCTGTATCAGCAGGCCTATAGCGCTTATTACACCAGGGAGCAATTCGACCGCATATATAGCAACAGCCGCAACAGCGGCGACGCTCTCACGTCGTCCCTTCAGTCCCTGCAGCAGAATCTTCTACAGAACACGCAGTCGTTGCAGGGAATTCTCAGTGGCGCGACGCAACTTGTCCCTTCGGTCAGTAAGTAGGTATTCCATGAATCAAGATATCCATCCATCGTCGGCAACAAGCATTCCGAGCACAGCGTCTTTATCCGGTGGGCCAGTGTTCGACTTCAAACGGTTTATCGGGTTGCGCTGGCGCATGATGGCTATGGTCGCAGTATGCCTGAGTATTCCAACGGTCGTCGCAGCGTGGTTCCTGACTCCAGTAGGTTACACGGCCAGCGCCGACATTCGCTTGCTTTCCATGGAGCCTTTCGTGCTCAAACCAGAAACTGACAACACGCCCTACAATACCTATGTAAACACCCAAATCGCCATGATCAAGGGGAACGCCGTGCTTTCCAAGGTATTGGAATTGCCGTCCGTTCGAGATCTTCCGTTACTGACCGGTCAGGATGACCCGCTGACATACCTCCAAAGACGCGTGGGCGCTCAGGTCAGTCGCGGAGGTGAGATTATGACACTCACCTGTTCCATGCCGGAGAAAGATTCGGCGCGAATCGTGTTGGAAGAAATCGTGTCCGTGTATTTGAAGTACACCCTCGGCGAAACGGCGTCCATTAACGACGAACGTCTGGCGTGGCTGACCCAGGAGCGCGATGCGCGGCAGATGGAGTTGGATGCGCAATTGGGAAAAATCGCCACCTTGGAGAGGTCTGCTGGCATTCCAATGTTTGGGGAGACACCCTTGGAAACGGGAGAGCCTCAGCTCTACAACGAGAGCTTGGCCCGGGCCGAAGAGGACCTTGTAAAGGCACAGAACGCGCAGGTGGAGGCCCAGAATCAAATCGCGCTCGTCAAAAGCTTAATTGAGAACGTTTCCACAAGCACTCCCATCTATGAGTTCGAGGTGGAAGACCGAGTAAGCGCCGATGCACGCGTGGGCGCGCTACGCGGGGAAGTGGTCATGATGGAGGCGCGTCTGGCTGGCGCAGCGGACATGGAAAAGGAGAATCTGCCAACGCGCAAGATCGAAGAGAAGCGGCTGGCAAGTCTCCGCGAAAACCTTGCCGGGGTAGAACTTCGCGTACGCAAAGAGGTGCTGCAGTCGACAATTACACAGCAGACCCGTCAGATCGAAACCCTGAACAAAGCCGTGGAGGAAGCGCAACAACGGGTCGACAAGTACAAGCAACTGGCAGAAGGATACAAAGGCCGGGTTGAAAAAACCACGGAACAGCTTGCGCAACTTAAGGACCTGCAAGACAAGGCTGCAGAAACACGCGCTATGCTTGAGCAGGTACGCAGCAATATTGCAGGTATCAAGGTGGAAAGTAACGCACCCACCCGCATACAGCTCATTGCTCCTGCTTCGGTGCCGGGCGGCGGTCCCGACTACACACCCCGGTTCATGACGATGGCAATGGCGTTGACGATGAGCGTAGGATTCGCAGGTGCCTTGGGCGTATGGCGCGAGTTGATGGACCAGCAGGTCCGGACGTCGCAGGACCTGGGGCGCCTGACCGACCTACCTGTTATCGCCATCATTCCCCATGCCGAAGTAGATTCCATCCCGGACTCGGTGGACATGGCACTTATCACTGAACGTCTACCGCTCTCGACGCTTGCGGACGCGTACCGCCGGGTGTTAGCCCAGCTCTTGCATCCGGACATGGCGCAAGGCGGCGCGAAATCCTTATTGGTGGTCAGCCCGACTCGCGGAGATGGCAAGAGTTCGTTGACCAGTAATCTCGGCGTGGCGTTGGCGCATGCGGGAAGGCGAGTACTCCTTGTAGATCTATCATACCGGCGCCCCAAACTTGAGAAGTCGTTTGACATCCCGCACGGGGAAGG
This sequence comes from Candidatus Hydrogenedentales bacterium, assembly GCA_041662805.1. Classification (GTDB taxonomy): domain Bacteria; phylum Hydrogenedentota; class Hydrogenedentia; order Hydrogenedentales; family SLHB01; genus JAIBAQ01. The sequence continues at coordinate 3,679 of JBAZRU010000739.1, forward strand.
GCTTGCGGAAATACTCAACAAG
>JBAZRU010000740.1:0-3689 GCA_041662805.1 Candidatus Hydrogenedentales bacterium
AGATTTCAAGTCAAAAATGATCCGCCGTTGGGCACATGCTGCGCCCCCCTTTCAAGAGGCACGAGATACGGTATGTGAGACGCCTTCTTGGAGCGTGGAATCACGCGGTACCGCAGGGCAGACGGCCGCCCTCTTCTTGTCATTCAGATGTTCCAGAAGGTAACGCCTATTGCTTCTTGGTCTCAGTTCGCTACAACGGAATCATGGTTCAGAGGAGTGCGATCGCGTGCGCAAGCGCGAGAGCGCACCGGTCTTTGATGTCAATTGATTAGCAACTGCGAGAAATACGAATAGTTGCGCGCCTCAGCCAAAGACTCAACCAGGGAACACACCAAATGCACGGCGCAGCAGAGCGGGAACGCAAGAAACTCGACCAGCGATGAACACTGATGGACAACCGAAATGAGAATCCGACGTTGATGCCGTGCATCTCTTCTTGAGGCGATCAATTTTCGGTAGACGAGTCGCGCCACTATGTGTGCGAGGAATTCGGGGATGAGAATCCTCAAACGCCTTAGGCGCGTCCCCACGCGCGAAGGGCTTCATACAACACGACGCCGAATGCCGTCGCGACATTGATGGTGTTCTTGTATCCGCGCATGGGGATGGAGACCACGGCGTCGCATATCGCCAACGTTTCCGGCCTGATTCCCCACACCTCGTTTCCAAACACAATCGCGACGGGCTGAGGCCAATCGAATTTCGTGTGCGGAACGGAAGTCTCCGTGACTTCGATGGCGACGCATGCGATGCCTTGGTTTCGGAGGACTTCGATTGCCTGCGCCGTGGATTCGTGGTGGGTCCAAGGTACATAGTCGTGTGCTCCGAGGGCGGTCTTTGTGAGCTTCGGGTTAGGGGGAAACGCAGTCAGACCGCACAGGTGAATATGTTCAACCGCCCCTGCGTCGGACGTGCGAAATATCGACCCCACATTGAACGCACTCCGGAGATTGTCCAGGACAACATGAACCGGATTTCGTTCCATGGGGGGCAATTGCTCGGGGGGGACGCACCGGTAGTGCGGTTCCAGCCGCGCCTCAAGTTCAGGAATCGAATTGCTCATACGCCGTCGGCCGTCCTCAGGGTCATTGGGGGAATTCACGCTACCGGGGTAGTCTACGACGAATGCGGCCTTCGATTCACGGTGTCGCGAGAGCGCGATATGCGGGGCAGCATCGCAGCGGTGAGCAGGTAGGGACATTTCGGCGAAATGTCAGGGGGGCAGAGGTCTGCTGGAATGGGCGAAGAGGCGCTTTCGGCGAAACCGCCCTACCTAAATGCGTCCTCCCCGCAGGCCGTCCATGGGGAAAAGGATAGCACGCGGACATCCTGCCCTTGCTGGATGTTTTCCGGCCTAAACCCGAATTTGAACGACTTGGGCTCTGTTTGCTAAACTTCCGTGTTTCCGCGATTTGTGGAGGCGGACTATTGTGAATGCACTAGAGGTTGCCCTTGCAGCCATTACCCGCGAGGGGTTGTCCCTCAAACGAGTAGTGGATGCCGACGCAGTCCGTCCGGCAAATGTGCGCGACTTGGCCCTCGGGCCAATCACGGTCTCCGGCGTGCTGTCGGATGTCGATACCGAATTCATCTTTCGGGGTCGTGTGTCGGGGACGTTTCTCGGGACGTGCGACCGGTGTTTGTGCGAAATCGAGTTGCCGTTCGAAACGGACGTGATCTGGGTCTTTGTCCAGGGTTCTGCGCGAAATCCTCTCGAGGATTTGGCCGCGGATGACGATGAGGAACTGGACGAGGATTCGGGTGTTATTTTTTTCGACGGGCTTTCTATCGACCTTGCGCCCCCCACGTGGGACGAAGTGGCGTTGGCGATGCCCGCCAAGATGTTGTGTGATGAGGATTGCGCGGGATTATGCCCGCAATGCGGCGCGAATCTGAATACGGCCACGTGCGGCTGTGTTCCGAAGCCAGATACGAGATTCACGGAGACGGGCCTAAGCAATCTCGCGGACCTGTTTCCTGACTTGACTAAAAAACCGAATGGGTTGGAGGACTGACAGTGCCTGTACCAAAGAGAAGAACCGGAAAAACCGGAAAACGTACGCGCCGTTCGCATCACGCGCTGACGAAGAAGATTTTTTCCGATTGCCCAAGCTGCGGCGAATCGATCATGCCGCACCGGGTTTGCCCGAAGTGTGGGCACTATAGAGAGCGCCTCGTAGTCAACGCGGACAAGCTGTAATCGCTAGCCTAGGATCGACCGGGGAGCCATGATGCGCATTGCCATCGATGCCATGGGCTCGGACAACGCCCCGTATCCTGAAGTACGCGGGGCGTTGAAGGCGAGTGTGTCGCCCGATCTGCAGCTTATCTTGGTCGGTAACGAGACCAAGCTTCGGGAAGCACTCGGGAAGAACGTCAGTCGCAAGAACATCTCTATCGTTCACGCGTCCGAAGTAATTACGATGCAGGACTCGCCGATGGTGGGTGTCCGCAAGAAGAAGGACGCATCGCTTTCGGTTGCGATGCGGCTCGTGAAAACGGGCGCGGCGGACGCCATGGTCAGTGCGGGAAACACAGGCGCCGTAATGATGGCGGCACGGACTATCCTGCGCCCTATCCAGGGCGTTGCCCGGCCTCCCATTTGCCAACTGCTGCCCACCACCACGGGCACCTGCCTTGTTCTCGACCTCGGGGCAAATGTGGATTGCACTGCACGCCACCTCTGCGACTTCGCTGAGATGGGCGTCGTCTATTCGACCCAAGTGCTCGGCAACGTGAACCCCAGGGTTGGACTGCTGAACATCGGCGAAGAGCAGGCCAAAGGCAACGACCTGTCCAAGACGGTCCACCGAATCCTCAGCGCCGCCCCGCACGTGAACTTCATCGGCAACGTCGAGCCCAAAGCTTTTTTCAAAGGCGCGGCGGACATCGTCGTTTGCGATGGATTCGTGGGGAACGTCGTTCTCAAGACAAGTGAAGCCGCTGGCTCGCTGGTCAAGACACTGCTCACCCGCGAACTCAAGTCCAGCGTTCTGAGCATGATCGGCGCTTTCCTGAGCCGTGGCGCGTACAAGCGCCTGAAGCGCGTCATCGACCCCAACGAATATCCCGGCGCACCGCTGCTCGGGGTCAACGGCATCGTCATTATCTTGCACGGGGCATGCTCGGCCAAGGGCGTCGCCAACGCCATCAAAGGCGCGCAATTGGCCGCCAGTCACGACATTATCAATCTCATTAGGGATGGGCTGCACGAAGTCCTCGTCGCCGAGGAGGCGCTTGTCCAGACCTCGGAGGCTTCGCAGGAAGACGCGGAGGCGGGATCTGATGCCGCAACTGCGGCGGACCATTAGATTCTCTGCCCAGAAGTATGCAGGGGAGGCAGCCGAGGGCGGCTGCCCCACACGTGACCCTTCTGCCTGTATTGTGGGGCAGCCGCCCTCGGCTGCCGCTTAGAATCGGATTGTGGACTGGGAGCGTAGACACCATGTCTGCGACATACATAACGCGGAGGTCGGCTCGTGAGCGAATTCCAGGGTAAGGTCGTGTTGGTCACCGGCGGTACGCGCGGCATTGGCAGGGCTTGCGCCTTGGCCTTCGCCAAAGAAGGCGCGGTTGTCGCCGTCTGCGGTCGTTCCCCCGAAACCTCCGAAGCCGCCGCACGCGAACTGGCCCAGGAATCCAGCGGCAACGTCACCGGCTACGGCTGCAACATCGCCGATGCGGCCTCC
>JBAZRU010000741.1:0-3681 GCA_041662805.1 Candidatus Hydrogenedentales bacterium
CTTCTGTCTTCCCTTCGTAATTCGCAATTCGTAATTCGTAATTCGTAATTCGCAATTCCCAATCCCCCCTTCTCCCCCATCCTTCCATTCTGCTATCGTATGCGTGCGGGACTACGCTAGGGTTACAACGCCACGACGGAATATTGGAGGGCTTGGGGGATGGACGCTATCGAAGCGCCGGAACAGAGTTACCTGGAACTTCGCGACCCGTCCTTCTACGGCCTCAAGGAACGGTTCTGGTGGCCAATCTTCTATCAGGGCATTCCCTCGCTGCTGGCTGTTGCCATTCTGCCGTGGCTAATGCACAACCGCTTCCTATGGCTGCCATACCTCCACGACTTCCTTGGTCTCGACGGCGCGTACTCGTTTACGCTGATGCGCCTATATGCGACGGTGTTTCTTATCGCTTACGCCGGAGTTGTGGTCTTCCTGATGCTCTACTTCTTGCCCTTCCTGAACGCAAACGGACGAATCGCTCGCCATTTCCAAGAACCGGACGGCTTCGTCGTGCAAGTACGGTTCACGCCCAGGCGCTATACGGGCTTTGGCGGATGGTTCGAGGATGCCGATGACGTAGGCCTGCTACGCGTAGAGGACGGGAGCCTGACCTACACGGGCGACGGCGCGCAATTCGAAATTAAACGTGAAGACATCGCCTACGCGGAACATCGCAACATCGGCTATCGCATGCTCTGGCTGGCCTGCAACGAGACGCGAATCGGCCTGAAGAAACCGATGGAAGGGATAGCCGAGTTTATCTTCAGTTCCCGCCAAGCCACCACACTACCCGCGGCCCGCCGCCTGAACCGCGCCATCCAACACGCAATCCAAACACACCTCAAGTAATACCGAAAACCAGAAGGACCCCGCCGCTCTCTTCCCCTCTCAACCCGACACTTCGCATTTCGTCATTCGTAATTCGTAATTCGTAATTCGTAATTCGCAATTCGCAATTCGCAATTCGCAATCGAAGTTCAACGTCCTGACGTTCAACGTTCCCCACTTCTCACTTCTCACTTCTCACTTCTGAAATTCCCGCCTCCCCAGTGCAACATTCTTCCGTATATATATGAGGAGTATTTCGATCATGACGAACAACAACGCCGCCGCGCCAGAGCACGACGCCACCAAGGCATTCCCCCAACCACCGCCCTGCGCGAATTCCCAGAGGGGCCTCCATGCGTCATCTCCCAAGCCCCGCCCCCCTCATCGTCAAAACGGCCCCGCCCCCTCTGTATCGCAAGAAGGACACGGGGCCCCCTTGAATCGTCGACGCGAGGGCCCCCAACTCGGCAAGTTAACACAGGGTACCCCCTTGTATCGTCAAAACAGGGCAACCTCAAGCGAAAGTTAACACGGGACATCCCCTTGTATCGTCAAAACCACGCAGGGACACCCGCCCCTGAGGCATGTTCCGACCGCAGGTCGTCACTGCCCGCTCGCGGCTCCTCCCGGTTTCCATCGGCGGCATCCGTGGTGAAGTCCCGGTGGCGGCTTCCTGCCGCACTTGCCATTTTCCGCGTGTTTCACTAGACTTGGTAGTAGGTTTTGTCCCAACACCACAGATTGGGCGTGTCGACGGATTCGTCCGCGGAAGGATATTGGTTCGTGCACAGCTTGCGTGTCGCCGTAGTAGGCGTATTGGTTGTTCTCGGGGGTATCTCGGCCGGGGCGGAAGACCCGAATCCGCCGTCCATTCATGGCGATGGCGGCGCGTGGCCGGTCGTGCGGCAATGGACGGTTCCGGAGACGCATCACTTCGCCCAGTGGATCAACCACATCTACAAGCTGAAGTGCCAGGGTACCGTGGAGCAGCGCCGGGCGAAGATCGAGCGCGTCCTCACCGACCCGGAGATGAACCTGTTGCTCGACGAGGCGTTCGCGGGCGAGCAGGCGAATCCGCAGTTGGACGTGTCGATCATGCGGTCCATCAACGGGGTTATCGATTGCGGCAAGCTGACCGTCACGCTCTCTTCGTACTACGCCTATCGCCGCGGCCTTCCATGGATGATCAGTTACGTGCGTTCGACGGGCGGCGACTTGCGGACGGCGAGTCACAACATCCCCGTGGGCACGTATTCGAGCCTCGACGCGGAATCGCCGCAGGTCTTCTTCTCCAACGCGGTGACGGGCTATTGCACGGGCAATCTGCGGGTCGAGCCGTTCAACGAGAATTCCGAGTTGTCGGACACGGTCCCCGTGGCGATCAACCCGCAATACCTGTTGCCGGGCTGCATGCATTATCTCGACGGGCATGTGCTCATCCTCGCGGAAGTGGACCGGTTCGGCGAGCTGCATTTCCTCGATTCCACGACGGCGGCCTCGCGCGACATCTATTCGTTCAACGGGTTGAACGCCGTGATGGGCATCCCCGCGAAGCGTTCTTCGCAACCGGGCAACGAATACGCGGGGTGTTTCCAGGGCCTGCGCGTGTGGCGCTATCCGATTGCCGAGACCGACGACGAGGGCAAGGTCACGAAGGTGCGCCGCCGCACCGATGCGGAGATGGCCGAGTTTGGCTTTTCGACGGAACAGTACGACCGCATCGAGGAGATCAGCCGCACGCAGCGGATCGTCGAAAGCGGCATCGAGCTTACCAGTTTCCACGAGTTCATCCAGGCGCGTATGCGCAAGCCCGGCGAGCGCGTGGCCCCGGCGGTCTTTCTGCGCGACTACGCCGATCAGTTGCTCAACCTGTTCGCGATGCGCGAGGAGATTGTGCAGGAAGGTTGGAAGGACGTTCTGGCCAACGGCGCGATCACGTTTCCCGAGAACAGCCGCTCGGAGAACATCTTCACGGCGGGCGGACGTTGGGGCGAGTACAGCACGGCGTCGTCGGACATCGACATTCGCGCTCGCTATTACTACCTCGCCGATTGGATGGACAACGTGGTGCGCTGGTACGACCGCCAGCCTGACTTGGTGGACCTGACGGGTCTGGAGTGGTATTACACGGCGGCCCGCGAGGACTTGGCGCATTCGCTTGTCGGCGAGAAGAACCGCGTGTTCGCGGAGAAGGTGTTTCAATACACCAACAGTGCCGGCGAGAAGGTGTCGGTGAGCTTGCTGGAGTTGGAACGCCGTCTGTACGACATGTCCTTCGATCCGAACCATAGTCCGGAGTTGCGTTGGGGCGCGCCCACGGACAGCCCCGAATTCGCCACGGCGAAAGAAACCGCCACGCCGCTGCCCGACGGCAACGAGCTTCCAATGATGGAAGCATATCAGCGTGAAGCTTTCTACCGCGCGGTGGGCCAGAAGGAAACCACGGAGAGCTATCTCCAGGAGATGTTCACCAAGGGCTTTCCGAAACGCGACAAGTTCGATCTCCAATTAGCCAAGTGGCTCCCCGACAAATTCAGCGTCCCTCCGCTGATGCCTTCCAAGAGACCCGAGCCACCAGCCAAGCCCGTGGCGGCTCCCGCGAAGAAGTCCAGCAAGTCTACGAAGTCGGCGAAGTCGTCGTTCTCGGCGCAGCCGGGGTCGCGTTTGAATCGGACCAACTAGCGGGACTCGTCGCGGTATCACCTGTCCGCAGACGCGGAAAGCAGGGACAGACGCGTCTCCGCTCCACTTCGTTGCGCTGCGCTTGCGTCAGTCCCCGAGATCCTTGGCCTATCCGTGGACGCGGAAAGCAGGGACAGACGCGTCTCCGCTCCACTTCGTTACTCTGCGCTTGCG
>JBAZRU010000742.1:0-3676 GCA_041662805.1 Candidatus Hydrogenedentales bacterium
TCGCCGTTGTGGATAACCAGGTCGGCATTGCCCTTAACATTCAAGAAGTAGTTTGGGCGGTAGTACGTAGCCTCCAAGAAATCGGAGACGAGCTTTTTGTGAAACTCTTCAGATTTGGAGTCGACCGCGCTGTCCAAAAGCCGAATGAGGTTTGCCTTGAAGAGGTCGATTTCAGTTCGGGAGACCCTTTGCCGCAGGAACGCTCGCGACAACGCCTGACGAGGACTGTTCAGAACTAGGGCCATCTCGTGAACTCTAGGCGTTTAGACAATGCAGCCTACCTGCCCTCCAATTTCTTGTCACTGTGGTCGACCCGCATCGCCTCCAGACTCCGCACGCCGGCGGATGTGGGAGACATAGCCGCCGCAACGCGAGTCCGGGCGCGGGTAGGCGCGTAGCTCATCCTGGTGCGCTAGGGAGTCCGTCCGTGATCCATGTCCCAACGCTGGGGCTTGCCCAGCGCACCGTCTGCGCCTCTTGCGCGCCTCTGCTAGGCTCAGACGACCAGCAGGGAGTCCAAAGCCAATGTCATGGCTCTTGATCATTGCCGTCGTAGTGCTAGTTTTGGTTGCACTCGGCGCGATCGCGGGCAAGAAGGCCTCGGAAACCGGAGAAATCGGCTTCCCTTACCAGTCAGCGAAGTCGCTCTTCTCCGCCGCGGAGCGCTCGTTCCTCGGCGTCTTGGATCAAACGCTGGGACCTGACTATCGCGTTTTTGGAAAAGTTCGGGTTGCCGATATCGCCAATCTGAAGCCTGGCCTGGCTCCCTCAGCCCGTCAGGGAGCGCTGAATCGAATCGCCGCGAAGCACTTCGACTTCGTCGTGTGCCGATCGGGCGATTTAGCCGTGCTCTGCGCAGTTGAGCTCAACGACAAGTCTCACTCAAGTCAGCGTGCACAAATTCGGGATGAGTTCTTGGCCGATGTCTGTCGAGCGATAGCCCTGCCGCTCCTGCAAATCCCCGCCAAGCAGTCATATTCACCCCAAGACTTGCGGGATCAAATCATGGCTGCGATCGCTCCCGTTGCTACAGACGGTCTTGCAAGTAACCCCTAGTGTTCGGACCAGCAAACACATGGCACAGCGAGACTACTTTGCAGAGCTCTACGTCGCCGGCCTAATGGGTGATGCCGGGTGGAATGTCTACTTTCCTAAACGGGACATGGGCTTTGATTTCATAGCAACGAAGAGTGTCTCCCACAACATCATCATTCGTCCTGTACAGGTTAAGGGCCTTTACCCCAGCGAGGCCAAGGGGGACAAGACGGGATATGGCTACGTAGGCAAGCTCACTCATGTTCACCCGCAGATGGCTCTGGTACTGCCATATTTTCCCACGGACGCACGCGGTGTAGCTCCCGACTATGTCGCGTTCATGCCCCGCCAAGAGATCAAGGCCCAGACAAGCAAGGGGTTCAAGTGCTTTCCCTGCAACTTTGTTGGAGGTCGAGCTACTCCGCGATCTTCATTCCGCAAGTTTTTTGGCTACCCTGGCATGGAGCTGATGGAAACGTCGGGCTGGTCAACCGCGCTTTGAGTTTCTGTGTCGGCGCCAAAGTCTAGACTCGACTTCAGTCCGCGTGTAAGCAGCGTGTTGGTTATGCGCTCTTGAACTGCTTCTCAAAAACCGTGTCTCTGTGGAACTGCAGGTACTCTCGCTGCCCAAAATTGAAAGTCCCGCACTTTCGCGTGCGAAGGTCGAGCCCGATCCGAGACTTCACGTCTATTGGCATCTGGCTCGCCACGAGCAGCCCGCCTTCGTCCTTGAAGGAAATCCAACCCTGATCGAACAAAAAGTCGGCTTGAGGACACAGCAGCAATCCGTTATTGCCGTCTGCTCGTTGCGTGCCAGAGTCACACTTCGACCAGGGCCTAATGTGACTCGCGCGGAGAAAGCGAAGATCCGCAATGCCAGTCAGGCGACACTCCTTTTCGACGTTCAGTAGCCTCCGCTTGAACAAGGATTGCTTGGTTCTAATTTTCCGCAACCTGGAGCTCTCCGTGTCGCCGACACCAAGGTTTGTGTCTGGCATCGGCAGCGTGAACTCGTCGGCGCTCGGCTCGTCGTTTAACGGTTTTAGCCTAAACACGATTGCGGTCCGACGATCCCCCTTAGTGTCCAAAACATCTTTGACGAGTTCAAAATCCTCGAACTCATATTCGCCACGGAATCGATTCGGTCTTCCATGGCCCATCTGCTGAAACATCAGCAGCCGTTTGCCGTTCTGCTTGTGTTCGAGGATCGCGCGATTCCCGCCAGTCATGGTCATGTCGCCACGCTGGCCCTCGCCGAAGTAGTGAAGCCGCTCTTCTTCGTCCCAGAAGTCGTTGTACCCGTGAGTCGCGCCTGCCGCGCCCGTAAAGATGATGACGAAAGGTGCATCAGCGGGGGTGCTAATGCCGCCTTGTTGCTGCCCGCCAAGCATCGCGTGAATCTCGTCGCGGCGGTGGTACAGCGCACCCACTACAAAGGGTAGGGGTGCAATTGTCGACTTGGAAATGGGATTGTGCATGGCGGGATAGTAGTTCGAAAGGAGAGCGTCGTCGTTTATGGGCCGGGAAGCTTCAGTGCATAACCTTCGAACACCGGTCCACAGCTTTGGTCACGGGCTCACCACGACCTCGAGCTGCACTCCGAACGTTTCTGTGAGATACAACTCCGTCGATGCAAGAAGCTCAAGAATCTGTGGCGTAACTCGAGTGGCGGACAGCCCAGGCTGCACCAAGTGGATTTTTAGCCTCGACCGAACTTTCCTCAGCCTCCTGCCGATCATTGCGGTATCCGTAAGATCGCCGCGCTCGAAACGGGATCGGTGCCCGGCGTCAAGTCGCTGCTGCTCACGCAGGCGAATCCGCTTACACAATCTGGGCAACTCCTCGGCCCAGAACACGCTCTTCTGTGCCTGACCGCAGACCTCATAGAAGTCACTAACACGCGCGCCCGGTTGAGTCTCGCCGGAATACTTGCAGTGGAATAGGTGCACTTCGATCAACTCTTCGCCTGATCGAATGGCAACAATGTCGGCTATCTCCCCGGTACCGTCATCGTCAAAAATCACATCAAACCGATCTGCACCAGAGTACGCAGAGATGACGTCCAGCACCCTCCGTTGGACGGTGCCCGCCTGTCGGTTAGGTCCCTGCGACTCACTGGTGATGTCGATGCCGTCCCACGCCCAGGTGATCAGACGTTCTTGCCTAAACCTAGATGCGTCCGATTGCCTCCGAAGCCTGCCTAACTCGTTCCCCTGCAGAAAACTGCCGTCGTCAAAGCGGATCGTTGGGTGATTCCGTGCCAACCAGTCGCCAAGGGGTATCCGATTGTTGGCCACTGTAAGCATTGCTTCCCGCGATCCAAGTGCTGGCAGGTAGGCAACCTCGCCGTCAGAAAACACCATTTCGTAGACAGTCGCCGAAGCCCCGGCTCTCGCCTCGAACCGGATTGGCCCTGATGTAGCTGCCTCGACAATGTCCATCTCCACATCAAAGAGCGGAACAGTTTCGCCGCCGACTTCGAGGAAGACTCGGTCGTCTTGGCGGCTAAGGAAATCCTCGTACCACTCCAACGCGATCGGCATTTGGGCGGGCCGGTCAGTGACTTCCTCCGGCGTAATCACGTTTTCGAACACTCTTGCGGTGTCAATGCTCGAATCAATGAGCTTTGCGCCAATCTTGT
>JBAZRU010000743.1:0-3675 GCA_041662805.1 Candidatus Hydrogenedentales bacterium
GATAGACTTCGTCCCCGACGGGGCTCCACATCGGATGCTCGGGGATGGGCAACGCCGCGAGGGCCAACTGCATCGGCGCGAACGCCAACGCCAAGATCGATAGAGAGAGTCGCTTCATCCTTGCCTCCTTTGGAGCCGGTATGCGGTCGAGACAACGCTACCAGGACGGACGAAAGCACTATAGGGAGGTTAGTAGGCCTTTTCAAAGCTGCGGCAACGAAAAAGCCAGCGACACGCGGTTAGCGGTCGCTGGCTCGAAACGGTCAAAAGATGGCGTACCCGGAGGGACTCGAACCCCCAACCCCTTGGTCCGGAGGTGATGACAGGGGGTGCGGAACCCGTTACGGAGGAGAAGGTTGCGACGAAGAATCGTCCGCAAACGACGCCAACGGTCACGGTTTCTTGCACTCCCCCACTACTTGACACGCTGATCGAGTTGGTTAAGAATCTAAGTGGCGACGACCGCGAGGCGCTTAGGAAGACGCTCGAATTTGGCGACCCAAACGGGGGGGGAGATATCTGACATGGGGAAAATATCCCTTCGCGACTCGGTAAACCTGGGCTTTGGTTTTGGGTGTGGCTGTCTGCTCTTGATCGTATTTGTAATCTTCGGAATCCCTGCACTGATTGGCACGTGTTCAGTCGCTACTGTCTACGAGGCGGGCCAACAGATAGACAGCGAGAAGGCACAAGAGCAGCGGGAAGCAATGCGGGTGCAGGGTCTGCAAGTCGTAGAGCAGAAACAGCAAGAGGGGGCAATCCTGGACACTTCACAACAGATACTTGATAGTCTGTCGAACGGTATGACCCTGGCCGAAGTCGAGGGAGTGACGGGCACAGAATCGACAAGTCGTGTCGGCTCCGAATCGTCAAAGCTGGTATGCAAGTGGAGTATTCCGGACGGGCGCGTGCTAACCGTGACATTTAAGCAAGGGCGCGTTTCGTTGTGGAAGGCTGAGTGAAGATGAAAAGCATGACCCGCGATCAGAAGATTGCACTTTCCATTATTGGCGTGTTGGCCATGCTTTACGTTATAGGGAAGTCCGTTGATCGGCCAAAGCCCGCGACACCTCAAGTTGTTGCGCCAGTCGAGACACCGGCGCCTGCGCAACTCGACGCAATCAGAGAACCGATACCAGAACTTGAACCCGGCGCATGGTATCAAGTCTCTGCGGTGACCCTGTTGCTATCTACTCCCAGCAAAGATGAGGCAGTACAGGCAGCGGCACTCAAGATCCCGCGTGGCGGACACTTTAAGGCCGTCTCAAAGTCCGACCGCTTTTACTACGTCAATGTGAATGACGGCGATCTTGTGCATGCCGGATACCTTGACGGCGATCATCTTGCGATGCAAGACGTAAGGCCGGTTGTCGCGGACATCGTACCGCAATTGGCGACGCCAACAGTCCCCACTCCGGTTACTATGCAGACCGTTTACATTGCACCACGCAGCGGCAAGAAGTACCACAACGCGACAGACTGTAGTGGATTGAGAAAGGCACGCGAAGTAATCGCGATTGATGAAGCAAGCGCAAGGCGTCAAGGCTACACGGAATGCGGGATCTGTTGGCCTTGAACGACATAGACCGGCTGTAACACTTGAAGGAGGTGGTCTAATGGGCTTTTGGTCAAGTCTGTTTGTGGGAAGCCTGGCGTCGGGTATTGGCGGGTTTATCGCAGGTGTAGTTGCGGGGAAGATACTGCTTGGGCATCAGAAATCCATGGAAGATACTCACGCACTCGCGGACATTCGCGCCACTGTTGCGCAATTGGTTGATCATCTCCAACATTCAAGGACCGAAAGCGGCAAACCACTCGACGAGCGGTATAGCGATATTTGCGGGTGTAAGAGAGAGATGCAACGTTTCTGGATTTCAGGCGGGCGGCACAGGGATCTACAAGAAAGAATCAGGAATTTCACGTACTTCGACATTCGCGAAAACGGACCCATTAGGATTGAGCAAATTGAAGAGAAGACCAAAGAGGCAGAATGTTTATTGGCAGAAGTAGAAAAGGCCATGGGAAAGAGCTTCTAAATTGCGAACGCGCTCGCCCTCAAACAAAAGGGGATTCACGGTGTGGGAGTAGATGGCATGAAAGAAAAGATGGCGTACCCGGAGGGACTCGAACCCCCAACCCCTTGGTCCGTAGCCAAGTACTCTATCCATTGAGCTACGGGTACGCAGAAAGGCCATTGGACGAATAGTCTAACAAACGAACGCTGCCGGGTTCAACTTATTGACGCGTGCGTGGGTGTGCCTCGGGAAAGTGGAAGTTACGTGGCTGGCAATCTGTCTCTCTCGTTATGGCGGCTCGCGAGGGCGCGTACCACATCGGAACGTCAATTCGCCCCCGCCCGTTTCTCCGAAACGTCCGGGGGGGCGGTCTCCTTCCTGTGCCGTGATCGGGAGAGTCGTTTGCGCTTAGAATGATCCCCGCGCTGGCCTGCGCCTGATGAGCATGTCGGGTAAACGGTATTGAAGGGGGATTGCGTGATGTTCTCAGGATGTGTAGTGCTCTGTACGGTACTTGGAGTGATTCAAGTAGCAACGAGTGAGGCGCCTCTGACCTTGGAGGGGAAGGTCACGATTTCGGTGGATTCCAGAGAGAACGTCTTCTCGCTGCGAACCGGAGTTGATGGCGCGGAGTTCCTCACACGGGGTGCGCCCGCATCCAAAATGTCGCGTGCGGACCGGACCGTTGTGTCCATCGCGCCGTTTGGCGAGCTAAATGCGGTCAGGATGTTCCTGGAAAATGGCGACCTCGCCGTGGCCGCCGTGCATCCCGAACTGCCGTTCGGGTTCTTCCAGGTACAACACACCAACGCGAGCGCACAGCCGGAACCCATTGCCGATCTGACGCCGTTCCGCGCGCCCCTCTCCCTCTCTGTGCCTGCGGCGGACTTGAAGGTACTCGGCACTGCCGGGCTTACCGCCACCGATGCGAACCCAGGCAGCTACACCTTTCTCGCCGTGGCGAACCCGAAGACTCGTGCGGGCGTCGTGGCCGCGTGGTTGACGCAGGAGCGCGGAAGCGGCCTGATGTTTTCGCGCGTGGAAGCTGGCGCGGTCGTACTTGAGCCGCGCTGCGAATATGGCGGCGTGTTGTTGGATCCGGGGGCGGCAATTGCGTCGGAATGGCTGGTGGTTGGCTATTTCGACGACGCGCGGTTGGGCCTCGAACAGTACGCGGACCTGGTCGCGGCACATTACGCCATCAAGCTTCCGCCGCAGCCTTCGGGCTATTGCACGTGGTATTCGGAGCATGCCGGGGGCGCGTCCAATCAGAAAGACCTCAAGGTACTTGCGGATTTCGCGGCGGAGAAGTTGGGTCCGTACGGCTTCAACTTCGTGCAAATCGACGATCAGTGGCAAGGACCTTCGCGGGACGGGCACCCGCTCAACGCGGGCGCGCTCACCGAGGAGTATTTGGGAAAGCCGAAGGACGCGAAGGACCGTTGGTGGGGAGGGCCGCATTCGGACTTTACGACGCACCATCCCGAAGGCCCGTACGGCGATGGCGGCATGAAGACCGCCGTCTCCAATCTGCGCGCGGCGGGCATGATTCCGGGGCTTTGGCTCATGCCGTTTGCGTGGAACCCAACCTGCGACGCATTGAAGGACCACCACGATTGGTTCGTGAAGCAACCGGACGGGTCGCTCTATTATGCGTTCT
>JBAZRU010000744.1:0-3674 GCA_041662805.1 Candidatus Hydrogenedentales bacterium
CCGCGTCAATGAATCCATTACAGAAGAAACCGCCTTCGGCAAGACTGCCGATGGCTAGCGGCCCGGGCGTGCCCGGCTGGCTCGGGGCGGCGGCTTCGGTGTTGCCCGCTTCTACGCCATCGACAACCAAGCGAACGCGCGCCTCCTCCATCACCGGGGCGATGCAATGCCATTTGCCGTCGGTGATACGCATGGCTGTGTGCGTGTGATCGGGGCTGCGGCCCGGCAGATACGCGTGGAGCACGCCGTCGCCGGGGGTGGTGAACACTTCCCAATGCGTGGCGGAGGCCTTTGTCTCGTTCGCGACGATGATGTTGTATTGATCGCTGCCCAGCAGTTTGACGCGGCACTCGACGGTCACGGGCAAGCGGCCATAGGCGGGATCGGCGGCCATCGCCATAGCGCCGTTCCGCGCATCCAACGCGTTGCCCCAGGCCCCTTCCTGCGGGTCCGGCGCGGCGTGCGCGAACACGCCGGCAAGAGCAAGCACGAACAGGACCCTGCTGATGGATGCGGGAGTAGCGTTGAAATGCATGGCGTCGTCTTTCCCCTTAATCGTCTGTGGCAGATACCGGGGCTCATTCTAGCAGACAACGCGCTGTCGGGTGGAACGATAGGCGAATGCGCGGACGGGAGGGGGCATGGTGATGTGGTGGCGTGCGCTATAGGTCCGGAGATTTGCCGCGCCTCTAATCTCCTGGCAGAATTCTGATGATCGTGTTATTCTGATGTGGCTGTAACGCAAGGGTATGTCGGGTGTGCTCCCTCGCGTGCGTTCTCGGTTTTCACTGTCGACTGCGTGCAGTACAACTCACGGAGAGTCCGGCGATGACCAAGACGATGAATCGGGCGTTTGGATGCGTCTGCGGTGCGACGCTGATTTTCGCGGCAATGGTTGTGCAGCCATACAGTGCGGGCGGTGATATCGATCCGCTAATCACGACAATTGTCGAGAAGCAGAAGGCCGCCCACGACCGCTTCACGTCCTACGAGTACTCCGCGTCGATCACTGGGTTCAGCCTGGACGATACTGATGCGAAGGTGAAGGTCGACACGAAATGCGCCGTGACGCGAAAGGGAGACGCGTTCCGGATGACGCTTAAGCACTATCCCGTCATGGTGTTTGAGAACAACGCCGCTCCACCGCGTCAGGAGTTCAGAGAAACGCACTCGGTTGCCAATGGCGACTACCAAGCCATGTGGATGAATGTCGAAATTCCTTTCGTTGACATCTATTACCGGAAGGACTGGCAGACAGAAGAGCAACAGGCTCAGCTTGGCCGGCTATTTTCCTTGGGGAGAAACCCGAATCCATTCGAATTGGCGTGGACTGTGTCAGACGGATCGAACACGGTCGGCGACCTGCTGGCCAATGAACAGCGATTTCCTGTCGACACGCGCCCTACTTGGACAGTCGAGACCGTCGCTGGAGCCGACGGCACCAGCGATTACGTCCTGAAGCGCACTTCCGCACACGCATCGCGGCCGGACCTGATCGTAACCGTAGATCCCGACAAGGACTACGTGGTGACCAAGTCCGAGTTTGCACCCGACGGAAGCGAAGATGAAATCGGGCAGGTGAGCAGGACTTACGAGAAGGTTGGCGAATACTGGTGTTTGAATCGCATGGAACAGACGGAGTCCGAGGTACAGGGCGTTGTCGAATCAATTCTATGCGAGTTTAAGATCGCCAATATTCCTTCCGATGCGGTGGACGCGTCTTTCACCGTGTCAGGTCTTGGTCTTCCTGATATCGCGTTGGTCAACAAGTTCACGCAGGATGGCAAGAATTCACGGGTTTCGGCTTCATTTGAATACAGGAAGGGAGAGTTGATTCCTTTGGATGACCTTCAGCGGCGGCGTTCGTTCTTGATCGAATTGGGGATCATTCCGGAGCCGTGAACGCTTTAGAGAGTCAGGCCGTCATCGAGTAGGGCCTTGGTGGCTTGTTCGGCCCAGCCTCGGTTGGCGGCGGGGCTTGCGGGGCTAGGGTGGGGGATGCGGCCAATGCGGACGTTGGCGTCGCCGAGGGCTTCTCGCGCGCGCGTTTCGGCGAAGGCCCCGACGCCGTAGACGCGAGCCGGTTGCAGCGTTTCGACGACGCGTTGGAGGGCGCGGCCGCAGGCGTCGTTGACGGCGGCGCGTTCCGCGGCGGGCAGTTTGTCCGGGGTGAAATTGCGACCGCCGGCTTCCATGAAACAGAGCGGGCAGAAATTCCACACGAAGAACCGCGCGAAGAACTGTTCAGGCGTGCAGAAGGTATCGCGCGCCCAACCCCACAATCGCGACCCGCTCACCTCGCGCCGTTTGCACGCAAACCCGTCGATGGGGCGCTTGGGGTGTTCGAGGCCGGGCTTGCCGACGGGTTCGTCGATGCCCAGCCAATCGCGTACCAGGACGACGTCGCCAAAGGGCACGCCGGTCTGGGCCATGCCGAAGGGACCGGGATTCATCCCGAGGAACAGCGCTTCTTTCGGTGCGCCGCCATACCGTTCGAGGTAGCGGCGATGCGGTGCGCGGGCATATTCGAGCGGGTTGTAGACATGCGTGATCGGCGCGTCGAACCGGAGCCGGCGCAGGTCGTCTACGAGCGCGTCTGAGATTTCGGACAGGTGCATGGCGAAGACTGTAGCAGACGCGCCTGTTGAATTCCGAGCATGAATAGACAGTTGTTTGCAAATGCAGGTGTGCCTTGCCTAGGGGGTTTGCCGAACGTCACGTGCATGCTGGTATACTCTTCATGTAAGCCTATCGTCCAAGAAGGATAGCGGCTGCGATTCGGGACGTTTCAAACAGGGTGGCAGCTCAGCGCTGTCCGACAACCGCTCACAAGGGGAAGTATCAATGCGACGGGTCATGTCCTTACTGCTTCTATTCTGCCCATGCTCCGCGTTCGCGCTCGACATTACCCAGTATGAACTTCTCCGCGAGAATGTCGTCACAAAGGACGCATCGTCCGAGTGGGACTACGTGCTCATCTTCAAGGATACGCCGTTTCGCGTTGCGTTGGGCCCGCGATGGGCAAATGACAGTCAGATAGAGGGAGATGACAACAACGGACTTAACGAAGAGACACTTCAAATCTCTTGGCTGGCAAAAGACGAGTTGTTCTGGATTACGTGGAGGACGTTTCCCGTGGCCAATGGCGCTTATAGTGCGCAGGCTTGTATCGTCATGCGTCATAAGGGAGGCAAGCTGAGCGAACTGCTACGAGAGGGTTACTTGGCGCGGGTAAAACTGGGAGCGGGCGAATTCTGGCACAAGGACATCACGTTTGAGTGGATCCCCAATGAGCGGAGACTGATCAAGCGAATAGCAGCAAGTGACCGAATCTGGAGTGAGGATCGGATACCTGCTGCGGAGCCTCCAAGTCCGGGAGGCTATATTCGCGAAGTGAGCTTCGATGAGACCGTCACGTACAGGCCAGAGGAGGACCGACTTCAATTTGTGTCTTCAAACATCTCTTTGGAATTGGGGGAGAGGAAGGTGCCCGCTAACGAGATAGCGGAACTATTTGTCCTTTATCTCGCTCCGCGCTGGGGCACCCAATTGGGCGAAGGCTCGTGCACGCCTAAAGAACGTGAGAATATGCTACGGGATCTGAGGCTCAAAGAAGGCGATTTGTGCACCGGGAAGACTGAGGGCCCGTCGTGGACTCGCGGGGTATTCAAACC
>JBAZRU010000745.1:0-3670 GCA_041662805.1 Candidatus Hydrogenedentales bacterium
CGCCCGCGCTGCTTTCATGGGTCGGATTCTCCATGACGTAGGAATAGAGTTCGCGCAGGATCTTCTTGGCTTTGTCGATCTCGCCGCGGATGGCTTTACACGGGTAGAGATTGGCGTAGAGGTAGGCGCGCAATTCGACGGTTGCCTGACGCACTTCTTCCTGCATGGCGATGACGCCGTCTTCGCTGCCTTCGATGAGGGCGGTCGCCATGGTATTGATGCGCTGCGAGGATGTATGACCGACGAGATCGATGGCCCCCTTGGGTAGGTCCGCGATTGAGATAAGCCCTCCGCGGATGGCGTCGTCGATATCGTGGTTGATGTAGGCGATGGCGTCGCTGACGCTGACGACTTGTGCTTCGAGCGTTACCGTCCGGTCGCTGGGCCGCTTCAATAAAATGGCCTTCCCCTTCGAGTGGTTGAGAATGCCTTCGCGGACTTCGGCGGTAAGGTTGAGGCCCGGGCCTCGCTTCGAGGGTTCGAGTTTCTCGACGACACGCAGGCTTTGCTCATAGTGGCGGAATCCCGGCGCATAGACTTCGTTCAAGACGGATTCCCCGGCGTGGCCGAAAGGCGTGTGCCCGAGGTCGTGGCCGAGCGAAATGGCCTCAGTGAGATCTTCGTTGAGAAAAAGGGCGCGGGAAACGGTGCGGGCGATCTGCGCGACTTCGAGCGTGTGCGTGAGGCGCGTGCGGTAGTGGTCGCCCACGGGAGCAAGGAAAACCTGGGTCTTGTGCTTGAGCCTGCGAAAGGCTTTGGTGTGCAGGATGCGGTCGCGGTCGCGTTGGAATGCGGT
This sequence comes from Candidatus Hydrogenedentales bacterium, assembly GCA_041662805.1. Classification (GTDB taxonomy): domain Bacteria; phylum Hydrogenedentota; class Hydrogenedentia; order Hydrogenedentales; family SLHB01; genus JAIBAQ01. Next base: position 797 of record JBAZRU010000745.1, read on the forward strand.
ACGGTAGTCGTGTTCCTGCTCCGGGCGTTCGCGTCCGCGCGACTGGGCCGACAGGGCTGCGTGGGGGCTCAGGGTAAGCCGCTCCCGTTCTTCGAGCCGTTCGCGAATCGTCATTGCGCGTATCCGGGGTGCCCGTACGTTACGTATCGGCGGTCGGTTGTGCTCACGCGTCTACTTGCCTTTGGAAAGGCGGCGGGCCAATTCCGTAGGCAAACCTGCCTCGATAATTTTTCGTTGGCACGTTTCGACGTCGTACTCGATGCGACAGAATTCGAAGGTCATTTTGTCGCTTTCGAAGAGGCCATATGCGGCGCGGGGATCGCGGTCGCGGGGTTGGCCGACGGCGCCGGGGTTGATGAAGTAACGATTGGACGGGTGCAGTTGGCGCACATCGGCGGTGTGACTGGTTGTGTTTCCCTTTTCGCTGAAGAAAGAAGGGCGGTGGCTGTGGCCGAAGAAGCACACGGAGACGTCGCGGCCGTTGAGAAACTCAAGCTGACGCATGGCGTCGAGCCAATCGATGATGTAGTCGTCGCGGCTGCTGGGGGAGCCGTGCACGCCGAGGCACGAGCCGCGGAAGACGATTTGCTCGGGGCATGAGGAGAGCCAGCGGCGGTGGTCGTCGTTGATTTGATCGATCTGCCATTCGATAACACGCTTGGCGGCTTCACGGAAGAACCACGGGTCTTCGAGGCCGCAGACGGCCGCGTCGTGGTTGCCCATGATGGTGGGGATTTCGCGTTCGCGGACGAGTTCGACGACTTCGTTAGGGTTTGCGTTGTAACCGGTAAGGTCGCCCAGACAAATGGTTTTGTCGGGCTTACGCTTGTCTATGTCGCCTAACACCGCCCTGGTCGCTTCCAGGTTGGCGTGGAGGTCTGCAATTATTGCGATCAACATTCCGTTCGGAAATCCGGCCGTGAGCCCGGACCCAGTTCGTGACGGGGGCATCCCCAAGCTGCCTGATTAGACCGCCACGGTCGTATGACTGTTTCAGTGGACGCGCCGCGTTTCCGAGCCGGCGCTATGCGAACACGCACGTTCAAAAGTCGTCGGGCACCGGTGAATGGGGCCCGGGCTTTTGACCGCGCTCGATGATTTTCTGCAACTGTACAATCTTCTTCTGGGCGTGCGTATTTTGGGGCTCGGCATGGAGCACCTTTTGCATGCACACGAGGGCCGCGTCATATTCGCGGCGCTTGATGTGCTGCACGCCGATGTTAAACTGTGCGGCCAGCATCTTTCGCCGAATCCGCTTTGACTGCGGAAACTTCTTGGCTGCCAGCCGGTACTGCTCCAAGGCGGAAGCGTAGTTGCGCGTTTCGAAGTAGAAATCGCCGGTGGTCTCTTCCTGAGACAAGTCTCCGGCGGTGTCTTCCGATTTGCGCGCCTGCGCCTCTTCGACTTTTCGTTCTTTCCATTCCTCGGGGGTGTAGATGCGCTTTACCGCGGCCCGCTCCACCAGCGCGCTGATGTTGTTGGTCGTGGGGTCGGCGGGGATTACGTGGAAGCGCGGTTCGTTCGGATCGTAGTGCAGAAGAGAACTACCCTTCAGAATTTCACCGTCGTTGAATTCAATGATAAGTTCGGTGCCTTCGGCGACCCATTCGCGGTAGCGCAACGTCTTATCATAGTTTCCGTCGAAGCTTTTCACGTAGAACACGGCTTTAAGGTCCGAATAGCGAACCTGAGTCGTATTACCCGTCGTCACACCTTCCGAATCCACCTTATCGAGGTGGAACACACTTTCCTTTGGATTTAGTGCAAAACAAACGCCATACTCGGTTCGACCGTCGAGATACCGCACGACCAGCCGTTGCCGGGTTTGGCGCTTCTTGAGCTGCTCCTGTCGCTTAGCCTCCTGGCGTTCCAACACTTCGCGTTGAGAGCGCCACCGGTGCCGCTGTTCATCGATAATCGACGCCGGGCGGACCTCCAGTACATACAATCCCTGCCGACCGACTTCCTTAACTGCGTCTGCTTCGGTGTTGGCCTCGAGGATGCCGGACGTTTCCGCTCCGGCGTTGTCGATAGCCTTGTATGCAAATTTACCCACGGCTCCCTCCTCCTCGCGAACCTTCCGACCCCCGATAGGCGAGATGGCCATGCGTGGGGAAGGATTCCGCGCAAAGAACACGGAGCGAAGGCGCATTCACACGCACTGCTCGCGAGGTTATCCCCACGAGCAGGTCACCTAAACGCGGCCTCACTAAAACCTTACCATGCATGTCGCATCCTGTCAAAAGACGAAATATGCTTAACCCTTTGGGAACGCTTGCGTTCCATGGGGCACTCCATCGCGGATTCGACACTTAACTTCGCAAAGCAAGGGAAAAACAATGCTGTCGTTGACCGCATTGTCATCGAGATACGTGATTCTAGTGAATTCAGGTGCCGGGTTACAAGCGTCGAATGCAGGCGTGTTCTCTTCGTTGACTTCCCGTCGCGTTTCGAACCGGTGCCGCAAGCTCGGATTTCTCGCAACCATACGATGCGGTTTGACACAACGGTGTGTTGCTGTGAGGCTTGTGGGAGAATATGTGATCTTGGTTATCAGGCAGTAAGTTTGTGAGAAATCCTCATCTCAATTACCAATCGTCCTTTTAATGAGCATTTTGCACAGGCACGAACGAGTGCCTGTGCAAAATGCGGGCGGGTTTTGTTTTGGGGTGTCTTAACGCTCCGATTCTTCCTCCTCCACCTCGTGAGCGCTTTCACTGGCGGCATTCTGAGACGGCACATCAATCATCGCGCGGACGCCATATGCGTGGACGAGAAGTCCGCCTTGATGCGCGGTATTGACGAGATACACCACGGCGACCAAGTATAGGGCGAGAAACATACCGTTCAATACGAGGTGGGGTAATGGGTCAA
>JBAZRU010000746.1:0-3666 GCA_041662805.1 Candidatus Hydrogenedentales bacterium
GGGCTTGATTCCGGCTTGCACATTTCGGGGACGTTATTGATGCCTCTCACGTCTTTCGGGTGGCCCCGCTTTCGCGTTTGCGCTACCCCTTCCCGCCGCGTAATTGTCTAGAGCAACCGCCAGCGCCTAATCCCCGCGCGTGTCCTTCCACGCCGCGCCACCACAAAACACCCTGCCTCTATTCTATCTCTCCTGAAGGGCTAAGGCCCATTACCCCCTGGCCCTAGTGGTCGGGGGGATTTTTCGCTTTCATGGCCTTGGAGAATTCCAGCGCCGCCTGATTGATGCGGGCAATGCTGCTTGGTGAGCCGATCACATCATAGCGGCGGGTGATAAAGCCTCGCCCCTCGTGCCAGCGTAGCGTCGGGTCATGCAGCTTTAGGCGCTCCAAGAAGTCCCGGACAGCGCCATTCAGCCCTAGACCGACCTCTAACCAAGTTGATCCCATGTAGTCACCCCTTGCGGATAGCGGCGAGCAGTTCCTGAGCCTTGCGGCGCCATTGCAAGTCGAGGTCGCAGCCATCGTAGTACGGACTTCCAGCCTCATCGAGCATCGCGGCAAGCTCGGATAGCGGGGCAGCGATCTTCGCCGCTCGCGCTCGCTCCATCGCTACTCCTGCTGCGAAACATTGCTGGCCCCAAGCCTGAGTGAACCGCTCCAGCGCTTCCCACATTTCCTGCGCGTGCAGATGGTGCGCGGTACGGTAATTCAGGGCGTGCCAGCCGAAGCAGAGCCCAACGTTATCGCCTTCGAGCGTCGGCAGGGCGGGCAGGGTGGGTTCAGTCATTGCGGCTCCTTTGGGGTTAGGTCGGCCTCTCGGCGAAGTCTGGATATCTTCGCCTCCGCCTCAAACGCACGCTCGCGCCAATACTGGATTTCCCCGCTGATGTAGTACGTCTTGTAGGTTTTCGGCAGATCGCTAGTTACATCCGACTTGCGCACGGACACCCTGTAGCCTTCGCCGTCATTGCAGAAGACGTGATCGCTCTCGACCTCACCGGCGCTTTCGAGCGCGCGGGCTACCACTGCTGCCAGAGCAATAAGCCCTTCACGGTTGCCAACAATGCGCGCCTCATCATGCTCGCAATGCTGGGCGTAGATGTGCAGAATTCCGTATGTCTCGCTCATCTCATCTTCCTTTCATCGCGCCGCTGTGGCGCTGTTCGGGGGGAGTTCTTTTTCATTTTTCTCGTAGCTGAAGGGCTAGTTGGGAACAGCGGCTGGTGTGTATCCTGGAGGAACGTCGCGCAACGCGCGAAGGTCTTGGTACCCAAGTGATTTTTCGGCCTGCACGTACTCACCCGCGAAGCCTCGCCACTTGAACTTAAATTCGGTCCCAGATGTATCACCTACGCGCCTGACAACCAACATGCCTCCTGGCGTCTTGCGCAAAATAACTACGCGCCCACACTCGCTATCGGTGCCGGAATCCATATATTATACTTGACAAACCCATCCGGACCGCCTATTCTCAAGCCATACCAAGGAAGAACAGACATGGCCTCCATCCTCAATCAGCCCTACATGTACGACGAAGAAGCGGCCTACGCCTTCGTTGAATCGAAGATTTGGCCGCAGGGTCCGGTGTGCCCGCATTGCGGCGGCACCGAAAAGAACAAGCGCATGGAAGGCAAGGCGACTCGCATTGGCCTTTACAAGTGCTATGACTGCCGCAGCCAGTTCACCGTGAAGGTCGGGACCATTTTCGAGTCCAGCCACATCAAGATGCACCTGTGGCTGCAAGCGATCTTCCTGATGGCCTCCAGCAAGAAGGGCATCAGCTCCAACCAACTGCATCGCACCCTCGGCGTCACCCTCAAGTCCGCGTGGTTCATGTCGCAGCGGATTCGTGAAGCCATGCGCGATGACAGCGGCTCCATCCTGGGCGGTGGAGGCTCCATCGTTGAGGCCGACGAAACCTTCATGGCCCCCAAGAAGGGCGAGAAGACCGTTCGGGCCGGTCACCATCGCAGCAAGGTTGTCTCCCTCGTTTCCCGCGATGGCAAGACCCGCTCTTTCCATGTGGCGAACGTCGATGCCGACAACCTCAAGCCGATCCTGCTGGCACACATTGCCAAGGACTCGCACCTGATGACCGATGGCGCGATCCACTACAAGAAGATCGGCAAGGAATTCGACCTGCACGAATCGACCAACCACACTCAGAAGGAATACGCGAAGGACTCCAAGGTGAAGGGCGTCCGCGCTCACAGCAACACCGTCGAGTCCTACTTCGGCATCCTCAAGCGCGGCATCACTGGCACCTATCACCTTGTCAGCGAGCATCATCTTCAACGGTACGTCAACGAATTCGATTTCCGCTTCTCCAACCGTAGCGCCAATGGCGTTGAAGACTTTGAACGGGCGGTCAACCTGCTTGTCGGTGTGAAGGGCAAGCGGTTGACCTATGAAACGACTATTAGCTGAGAGGAAATGGGATGAACCCCACTGGAAAGGCCGGAAAGCCAAGAAATAAGCCGCCCGACTTGAAGGGCAAGACTCAGCACGAGCGCTTCGTGGAAACCGCGAAGGCTCTTGAGGTTGACGAAACCGGCAAGGCCTTCGAGAAAGCAGTGGCGATCATCGTCCAGCCGCCTGGTCCGAAGAAGAAGACTTGAGCGCCTCCATGCCATTGGCAATTTCGTGTAGATACTCAACGCCCGCGTAAACGCCGACCACGGGCAACTCCTCGCAAAGTATTTGCATTTCTACGCGCCCTGGTTTTGTCTCTCCCGGATGCTCTCGCTGATAGATCAACTCCTTGTAGTACTCGTTGGAGAACAAGTCCGCCGCCTGCAAGGGGACCACACATTCCGGCCTGCCGATGCCCATATGGCCTATGCAAGGAAACTCGTCTCGACTATCTCGGAAAACCTCTTGCATAGCGATGGCGTAGTCCTGATATTGAAGTTGCTCTGCGAATTCAAAGGCTATCGGCTCCCCACGCCAGTGCTTTTCCGACAGGTCGTTAACCTGCATTAGTACCATTGCCATGCAGAAGTGATATTTGGTTCGATACTGCCGCTCAATAACGGTGTTCGCAGCCGCGTATCTCCAATCGTCTCGATGGACCGCGCAGCCGACGGCAGTTAGCGGGTATTTGGAAAGAATCGTTGCCAAGTCCTGCGACAACTTGCCGTTTTCGCCGATCTTCAGGGCACTGAATTGCTTGTCCCTCGCGCCGCAGTCAGTGGAGTGAAATGGCGCGAGCTTCCCCAAGCGGGCAAGCCAATCCCGTTCTGCTCTCGCCCACTCAATCGTGTCCCCCACAAAACCCGCTACGCAAGTTACCTCTGCATTTGGCTCTCCGCTTTCGTCAAAGTAAGCCGCAAGCATCGCAAACCTCCGGTTTCCCGGGCCTGCGACAGAACGTGAGAACTCTTCAAACGGCCAAGGGATACTCAAAGCCTACTCCTTGGGTTTGCGAAGTGCAATACATGGAAAACAATACCTCGTCACCAAGCAGTGGAGCCCACAACTGCTCCAGCGGTGGCGGCTTGTGCTGAGAATCCGTGACCCAGCGTAGGTGTGTGGTTGGGATCACGCATTCTCCTTTGTTGTTGCGCTTGAGATGCGCAATTTGCCGATGGCTCTCAGCGTCGCTCTTACGCGCGCCAGTTGGAGAAGGTCGCTGCCCCGAACCTTGGCAACTCCGTTCGCCGTCA
>JBAZRU010000747.1:0-3665 GCA_041662805.1 Candidatus Hydrogenedentales bacterium
CTTGTGGTAGTTGGTGATGATTACATCGGGCATGTCGGACATCTCGGGTAATGCAAGCTGTTTCGCGTGGCTTGCCCCATTCTTACCGCGCAAATCGTAAGGGGTGCCAGTCTTGAGGATGTGCGTGCGTAGGTGAGGAGCAAACCGCCTGATTTCACCTTCCCACTGGCGAGGAAGATGGGTCAATGTTACAACCAACGCGGGTAGCGTGTGCGGGTCTGCAAGCATACAGATTCCAACGCACGTCTTTCCTATACCAACATCATCGGCCAGCAACAACCCGCCCGACGTCAAGCAGACCTCTGCGGCCACCCGCTGGTAGTCTCGCGGGGGAATGCTCAGGTTGAACGCGCGCGCCGGCTGAATGCCAGCAAGCAACTCCTCGATCAGGGTTTCCTTCTCGCGATGTTTCGAGGATTGCCCAAGTAAACGCGCCTTGGATTCCGTGTCGATTTCCAGCGGATAGCGCTGCATGAACCATTCGAGTTCCCGGCAAATCTCCGGCGTGTCCACAATCCGGACTTCACCAACAGTTCCCTTCTTGACCTTCGGGAAGACACGCTTCAAGCGGAGCGCAACATGCGGTGCCGCGTTGATCCTCCACTGCCCCTTCACATATTTGATCGTTCCGAAGGTCTTCACGATCGCGACACTCCACCAACGAACGCCCCTGAAATGACCAATACGGCGACCGGTCTGCAGTTAAGGACCTGGGGTAAATCTGCCAAAGCAAAGCGACTGGTAATCACGAGGATTTCGTCAACGTCTTGGTGCGCCGCGTACCGCATCAACTGCCTACAGAGGGCGGACTTGCTTCCACCAGTCTTAACCTCAATGGCTACGCGCCCGACCATGAAGTCTGGCCGGTCGCTATCCGATAACCGCGCCTCGCGGATAAACTCCACGCCCGCTTGCTGTAGAACTTGGGCGATTCCATCTTGCAGTTCCAGTTCGCTTGTCGAGCGAATCGCTTTGTTCTGAAGCAATTCCATGATGTAGAAGGCGATCATTGCCGCCCCCTCAAGTCCGCCAACGCAGACATAGCCCCATTCCACATTACATGCGCCTCATCAATTGAGGTAGCTGTAATTTCGCGTTTACACTTAGGACACGTGTGCCGTATGTACCATCCGCTAAATGTAGCATCGGTTGCTGCCTCCCCACCGCACACACACCGCGCCAAGCGTGTTTCCTTGTTGCTCCCGCTCATACACTTGCCAACTTTGCATCATGCCGCCTGCTCCATGCCTCGTGCCTTTCAAAGCACTCAACGCAAACGCTCGCACCGATCCAATCGCCACCGAAAGAGTTAGGTACAACTTCCCCTGTCTCGGCGTTGATCGGAATCCCTTGACTCATGCGCGTAGTGCGGCCGCATAGGTGACAGTCGATAACAGGGTCTTCCTGTAAGCGTATTACCAGCGGCGCACTCATACCGGCTCTCCCGTGTACTTCCATAACCCCTGTTTGCCCTTGGCCGGGATGGGAACATCGAGCGACCGAACGTCTTCAAGAACCCACGCGTAGCGGCCAATCTCGAAGTTTCCACAAACCTTCTCGACGGCGCTGTATTTGCTGAGGTCTTCCATCCGCTCACAGCGCTTTAGGTTTGCCACTGCGATGATGCATCCGAAGTCAAAGTCGTAGTGAGGATGCTTGATAGTCACGCCGAGGATTTTCAGGTCAAACGCGATGCGGCGATACTCGTCGTGGTCTTGTTGTGTCAGCTTGCGTGTTGCCGCGTGTATCCCGATGGGCCCTCTATAAGAGGTGTACCAGTGTCGAGTCTCAATCTTCTTGACCTTCCACGCGATTAACGTAGCCCACGGCTCCCACAGCGTAATGCAGGTCAATGGCGTCTCAAAGAACATTTCCCCTCCTCGTCTAATCGCTGGCACTCGTTACCCCTACGCCTACCCGGAGGGATGGAAAACGCTCTGAAGCCAATCGGGCAACAGTACACTGACTTTCCAGCCCTCCGGTCCCCGTGTTCACACGGGCCTCTATCGTTGTGTGTATGGGATCGATTCAAATTGCCCTGTATTTTTCAGCGCCCGGGGCCACGGAGCTATAAACCCGATGCGCTACGCGGCCACGTTGGCTTCGGCGTCTTCCTTCTTCTTGCGGCGCTTCTTTCCATTGCCCTGAATGGCAATCTCGCGCAGGCGAAGGTCTTCCTTGTAGGAAGCGATTGCGGCCTCACGTGTGGGGCCAAATCCGACAGTGCTTTCCTGTTGATTCACGAAGTCGGGACCGTGCGCCATGAACTGATCACCGTCCTCGACAACCGTGATATCGGGGTCTTCGTCTTCCTGCTCGGAGAGCAGTTCGTTCAATTGCCGCATGAGTTCGTTGATCGCGTCCTCCTTGGTCTGGCCGAATGCGAGCTCGCAACTACCATCTGAGTCCGGCGGGCCTTCAGCCATGTAGCGGCCGTCCTCTTCAAGCGTTACCGTCACGCCGCGGCTGAAGTCGGCCCAACGAGCACGGAAAGCCTGGATCGCGCCGTCCTGCGTGTCGGAAATCGCATGCACTGAGTCGTGAGGATTCACATACCCCGGCCCGTGTGCGATGAAATCCTCTCCGAACGCCTCGACGATGATTTCCGAATCGTCTAACGAGACGCCTCCGCCATCAACAGGCTCATACGTTGGCTCGCCGTCGAGGTCCAAGTTTTCAGCCGGCACATCGTCAAGCGTGAGCTGGTCGGGGTGATCGTCGAGCGGTGTGTCCTGCCTTGAGGGGTTTGCCTCTATATCGGCCTGTAAGCCGCGAATGGTGACCGCCCCGGTTCCGATCATTGCCATCTTCAGCTTGTTTTCCAGGTCATTGTGGGCGAGAACCTGGATGTTCAGGCTTTTGCCTCCCTCAACGGTGTACTTGCCGAGGCTCGCGCGAATCTCGACAATGTTTGGCTGTACGCCGTAGTGCACTTCTGCGACATTCGCGAGGCGCTCGACAAGCGTCACCTCGTTCAACTTGTCGCGCACCGCCGTCGCGACGGCAGCTTGTTGCTCCGCGTCGACGCCGATCACCCCGAGAATTCCCGGAATCTCGTTGGCAATCATTCGGTCAAAAGTCTCTCTCACTCCCATGTGTTGTGCCTCCGTAGTTTGACAACCTTGATTTGTAGGGTCGGAAATACCTTTTCGAACATCTTCCGCTTGATCTTGAAAATAGGGGTCTCCAGCCCCTTCACGTCCTCGATGATTTGTCTACCGGTGGCGCACTCGATGTACTCGAAATCCGCCACGTAGACGACCTGGCGCACGCGTCGGCCACGGGAATCCACGTAGGGGGCCTGCAACTCATACCTCGGTTGCAGCTTCAGCCCCCGAATCTCTCCGCGCTTCTGCCTGTCGCGCAGAAACTCGTACCGCTTCCCCTCGGCGGTCGACGCAAACCAGATCCCATCAATCCGCACACGCACAGCGCCATACTTGTTGCGCCGTCCACACTGCGGAGCCTCTTGAGGCTTGCCCGCCTGGGATGCCAAGTAACGCCGTACTTGTGCGATATCGACCATTAGACGGCCAACTCCAATTGACTGCCGACAGTCACAAGTCGATAGAAGAAGCCGTCTTTTCTCTGCTCGGTTTCAACGACTTCTATCTCGGGCAATTGCGAACGGACCTCACTGATTCGCGTCGACACCGCCGATGTGA
>JBAZRU010000748.1:0-3652 GCA_041662805.1 Candidatus Hydrogenedentales bacterium
CTTACAGGCTGTCGCCGAAGTCCGTTCGGAACTTGGCAAGGAGCGCATCGGGCCATGGGGTCGTCGGTTCCATTCTTCCCATGAAGAACCGCAGCACCTTGGGCTCGTAGGCAAAGCGCAGGCCGCCGACGAGGTCGCGGTTTGCGTAGAGCCATTCGAGGCGGTCGGCGACGTACTTCACCTGGGAAAGCGTGAACACGCGCCGCGGCATGGCCAGACGCATCAATTCCAGATCGGAAAGCACGTCGTTGCCATTGGCGTCGCGCACGCTCGATACCGTGCCGCGTTCCATGCCGCGCACGCCGGAGATGAGGTAGAACGCCGCAACAAGAGCGCCAGCGGGATATTCCGACTGGGGCACGTGCGGCAGGAAGCCAGTCGCGTCGACGTGGCACCCGAGGCCGCCGGGAGGCGTGACCACGGGGATGCCCTTGCCGTCGAGCGTCTCGACGAGGAACTTGATGAACTGAGGCGATTGGCTGATGCACGTCTCGTCGGTTGTTTCGCGCAGACCGACTGCCATGGCTTCGATTTCGCGGACGGACATGCCTCCGTAGGTAAGGAAGCCTTCGTAGAGAATGACGAGGTCTTTCAGCTTGTCGAACATCTCGATGCTGTTTGTCGCGATGCCGCCGCCGCGCGTCGAACTGACTTTGCGGCTGGAGAAGTAGATGAGGTCGGCCAGTTCGCACATGAGCAGCAGGATGTCTTTGATGGGCGTATTCTTGAATTCAGCTTCGCGTTGCTTCACGAAGTAGGCGTTCTCGCCGATGAGACTGGCGTCAAGCACCATGGGGATGCCGTGCTCGTCGCAGATGGCGCGCACTTGGCGCATGTTCTCAATGGAGAAGGGCTGACCGCCGATGAGGTTCGTGGAGGCTTCCATGCGCACAAAGGGCACGTGCTCTTTGCCGTGCTTCTTGATCACGTCCTTGAGCTTCTGAATGTCGATGTTGCCCTTGAACGGAAACGAACTCTTGATCTTAAGGGCTTCGCTGGTGAAGATCTCGAGGATGGTGCCGCCGGGAATCTCGATGTGGGCTTTGGTCGTCGTGAAGTGATAGTTCATCGGAATGTAGTCGCCGGGTTTCACCAACGCCTGGAAAATGATGTGCTCGGCGGCGCGCCCTTGGTGCGCGGGCAGGACGTACTTCTTGCCGAAGACTTCTTCGACGGCTTCCTGCATGCGGACAAAACTCTGCGAGCCGGCGTAGGCATCGTCGGCGACGAGCATGCTGGCGACTTGACGATCGCTCATGGCGTTCGTACCGCTGTCGGTGAGCATGTCGAGGAAGACGTCGCGCGTGCTCAAGAGGAACGAGTTGAACCCGGCTTCGCGGATCGCGCGCAATCGCTCCTCGATGGGGATAAGGTTCAACTTCTGCACGACACGGACTTTGTGCAATTCAACGGGAATCTGCTCACCGGAGAAAAAGCGAATTACAGGCGACTGTTCCATAATCAGGGCTCCTTTACCAGGCTCGGCGCAGCCACGTCATGGCTCGAGCCGCTTGAGGGAAGAGATCGTCCTTGAGGTGGGAGCAAGACAAAACACGCCCGGTGGAATGCCCTGCCAAACAAGGAAACCCCCTTATCCATTTACTATTCCGAGATGACCCCCACCTCGGTCCACGCTGCCCGAGCAGTGCCCTCGTACAGACCATGCCCAATGGAGTCGAAGGCATTCGAGATACCGCCGAGCAACCGCGCCTGACCATTAGGGTAGCCCCTTGCCGTCTTTGGAATCAAATAGGCCTATGAAAGACGTCCGCAGCGCGAGGTTAGTGCACACGCCATGCGGGATAGACGACCAGACAGTAACCACCGCCGACAAGCAGTCCCGCGACGGTCAACAGGAAGTAGGTGAGCTGCAATTCCTGAAGGATCGGATGCAGAACGCTACGACGCGGATTCCCCGGGTCGTAGGAAACGACGAGAGGATGCCCTGGTTTGGACACTTCTTCGAGGCGGTCCGGCGGAAGTGCATTCGGACTGCCGACTTCGGGCCAGAATCCTTCGTAGGAACCTTGATAAGTGACCGTGCCGACAAGGTACTGGTATTGCGCGGAAACCTTCGGATCGTATCGTTCGGCATTGTAATGAGTGTTCAGAATGACACCCGAGACGATGCTGCCGGGTGCGCGGTTCCAATTGGGCTGGTTCAAATGCGCCCACCAATACGATACGGGCAGTACCGCAATCACGAGCGCGAGAACGAACAGGACTTCGGCAAAACCCGGCTTGCGCCTGTGACGTTTCCTTCGCAACGGCATGCGGATTCCTCTGTAGTTGGGTCATGCACACACATTCTTTAGTGTATGATCCATAATGTCAAGCCGAGCGCGATGGCTTTGGGATTCTGGAATTGCAGCTTGGGTGCTGTGCCTGTCCCCGCTGGAAGTTCTCCGTGACGTGACTTTGAGTCGCAGAGTACGCCTTTTCTATTAACACTTACAGGCTTCCTTGCGCACCCCTGTCTTGCGCAATTGTGTCCTCCCTGTGCGCAATTGTGTGGTCCAGCAAGCTTCGAATTGCGCGCTAAACCGACTAGTATCAGTTCTTTGTATAGACTCAAATCGGTTGGGTAATTTGGCGCGAATCTTGCTCCTACACTCCGCGTGGTTGGCTGAAAGGTGTCTTTACACCAACTCTTGTAGTCATTCTTCATGAGGGGCGTTTTTTGTCTGTCAAGGATTGATGGCAATGGATTATTTCATAGTTCTGCTGCTTGCGGGGCTTTCCGCTCTCTTTGTCGGGGGCGGCTTGATCACATCCTACCTAATTGCTCCGAGGAATCCGGGGCCTGTCAAGAATTCGCCCTACGAATGCGGCGAGTTGCCCATCGGGCACGCATGGATTCAGTACAACGTAGGCTACTACTTGTTTGGCCTGCTCTTCCTTGCGTTTGATGTTGAAGCGGCTTTCCTTTATCCATGGGCCGTCGCATTTCGCGATGTGGGGGTCGCCGGTCTCATCGAGGTCTTTATTTTCCTGGTCATCCTGATCGTGGGTTTGCTCTACGCGTGGCGCAAGGGCGTGCTCGAATGGGTCTAGTCGTCGATAAACTCCCCGCCATTGTAGAACGCATCCCGGGTGGCTCGATCATGGTGACATCCATGGACATGGCCATCAATTCGGCGCGGGCGAACAGCCTTTGGCCGCTCATGTTCGGCACGAAATGCTGCGCCATCGAAATGCTGATGGCGACGAACGGCGCGCACCAGGACCTCTCGCGGTTCGGCGCGGAGGTTGCGCGCGCTTCTGTGCGCCAAGCCGATCTCATGGTCATCGCCGGCGCCATCGTTAAGAAGATGGCCCCGCGAATGCGCATTTTGTATGACCAAATGGCCGAACCGCGGTACGTGATGGCAACGGGATCCTGCGCCATCAGCGGAGGCCCGTTCATGTACAACTCCTATACCATCGTCCGCGGAGCTGACGAGGTCGTGCCGGTCGATGTATATGTGCCCGGGTGCCCTCCTCGACCCGAAGCGTTCTTCTATGGATTGCTGATGTTGCAGAAGATGATTAAGGAAGGGGAGTCTATCCGCCAGCCGGGCATTCGCCGGAAACCGGTTCTGGCTGCCCTGCCAACCGGAGTCACCGTGGGCGATATTCAAGAGCAGATGCGCCAGATTCTGGAGCGGGACAA
>JBAZRU010000749.1:0-3651 GCA_041662805.1 Candidatus Hydrogenedentales bacterium
AGTGGGGTCTTGTGACATCGAAGGTCTTTCCCAAGCCACAAAAGTGAGGCGGCGCTTCGCCCAAAGTCTGGAGTACAGATGTCGCACCCGAACGAAAAGCGGTTCCGGGATTTCTTCGAAAACGAAGCCTATGTCGCGCTCAAGAACCATATCTACAATTACCAAGTCCGCAAATGGGCTATTGAGAAGAGCTTGGTGGACGAAGGCCCCGACTTGGTCCTTGAGGTTGGGAGCGGTTTGTCGCCGATCGTTACGAGCTTCGACCGGGTCGTCTTCTCGGATATCACGTTCGAGGGGCTGTGGAATCTTCGCAAGGCCCATCCGAAAGGCTGGTTTGTGGTGGCGGATTGCAGCCGCCTTCCATTCAAGTCCGACGCGTTTTCGCATGCAGTCTCGTCGGAAGTGCTCGAACACGTGGAGCGCGACCAGGACGGGGTCAACGAGTTGGCGCGCGTGTTGGTGAAGGACGGAAGGTTGTACGTCACGTTTCCTCACCGCAAGTTTTATTACTGGAACGACGACCGGTTCGTAGGTCACTTTCGCCGTTACGAGTTGCCCGAAATGCTGGACAAGCTGACCTCCGCGGGACTACGCCCTGTGGACGTGCGGAAGGTATTGGGCCCACTCGAAAAATTGAGCATGAGTTTCGCGATATTCGCGTTGCCGCTCTTCAGTTCGTTCAAAGGGGGCTCTTCGCGGGGGAGACTGGCGTTCAAGTGGATCAACCGTGCCTACGCATACCTCGTGTGGCTGGACGCCAAGATAATGCCGCGCGCCATCGCTGCTGTGCTGCTGGTCAGGGCCGATAAGCGGTGAGGAATTGCTGCAATTGAGTTAGGGCTACCACTCTTGTTCAGAGTGTGTTGAAAGAAATAGGACGGATCCGTCCGATACGACCGATCCGTCCTATTGAGTTGAGAGAGAAGTGAGCGTAGTTAGACCTTCTTGAAGGCTTGATCGAGGTCGCCGATCAGGTCGTCGAGGTCTTCGATGCCAACGGAGATCCGGATCAGGTTTTGGGTAATGCCCATCTTCTTGCGGAACTCCTCCGGCATGGACACATGGGTCATGGTCCAGGGGTGTTCGATCAGGGACTCCACGCCGCCGAGCGATTCCGCAAGCGTAAGCAGCTCGACTCCGCCGAGGAGGCGGAAGGCCTCTTCCTGACCGCCTTTCACGCAGAAGCTGAAGGTGCCGCCGAAGCCGGTCATCTGCTTCTTCGCCAGCGCATGTTGCGGGTGGCTATCGAGGCCGGGATGCAAGACGCGCTCGACTTTCGGGTGCTTCTCCAACCAGTGCGCAATGCCGAGCGCATTCTTGTTGTGCTCTTCCATGCGGATGGCGAGTGTCTTCAGGCCACGCAAAACGAGGAAGCAGTCCTGGGGTCCGGCGCAGGTTCCAAGTGCATTCTGAAGGAAACCGAGCTTCTCGCCAAGGGTCTGGTCCTTCACGATGACCGCGCCGCCGACGACGTCGGAGTGGCCGTTCATGTACTTCGTGGTGGAGTGAAGGACGATGTCGACTCCCGCATCGAGCGGACGCTGGAAGTAAGGCGACAGGAACGTGTTGTCGCACACGGTGAGCACGCCCTTCTCTTTCGCGACGGTCGCGACGGATTCCAGGTCGATGAGGTTCATGAGGGGGTTTGTGGGCGTTTCGATCCAGATCATCTTGGTGTTGGGGCGGATGGCCTTTTTCACCGCATCGATGTCGCGTAGATTCACGAAGTCGATGGCCACGCCTTTGGGGGCGATGACGGACGTGAGCAAGCGGTAGGTGCCGCCGTAAAGGTCGTCGTGGACGATGATATGGGCGCCGGATTCGAGCATGGCGAGTACGGTGGCTTCGGCGGCCATACCGGTGCCGAAAGCGAACCCGTGCGTGCCGCCTTCAAGGGCTGCGACGCAGTTTTCGAGGGCCTTGCGCGTGGGATTGCCGCTGCGCGAGTAGTCGAAGGGGCCGGGTTGGTTGACGCCTTTGAAGGCAAACGTCGAAGTTTGGTAGATGGGCGTCATGACCGCGCCGAACGCGGGGTCGGGGCCTTGTCCGGCGTGAATCGCCAAGGTCTTGAATTGCATGCTAATCCTCCACATCAAAGTTCGGGCGACGTTGGATACAGTGACAACTTCGCGGGACCGCGCGAGGGCGGTCGCAGCCGAAGGGGTCTGCCTGGGACAGCCAAATCCCGGGGAGGTCCCGTGCCGCGCATTAGAAACGTCGTGCGGCCGGTCCAGGATTCCCCATGCAGGTCCTTCTATTATAGGGGGGTGGGAATGCGCACCGCAAACGGGGCTGGCAGAGAAAGGGGAAAGGGACCCAAAGGACCAAAGTGACCAAGAGGACTGACGGGACCGATGGGACTTGGGTCCATGAAGTTGGGAGTCACGAAGTCCGGTGATGAAGCGAAGAGCCGGCTGGAAGCCAGCGTTACAACTCACACGATTGACCGATACGACACACTAGACGTTTTCGATGACGACGAGCTTTTCCGCCGCCTCGAGTCTTCCCTTGAGTAGCCCGACTATGGTCGCGCGCGGTAGCACGTGCTGCTGACGGAAGCTGATGTCATTGCCCGCGGCATTCGGAGCGTTGCCCATGATGATGTTAATGCGATCCGCTTTTTGCAGCAGTTCGCAGAGCCGCGTAACGCCGCTATCTTCCGCGCTCTGGGCAAGGTCCTCTTCGAATACGTTGAAGACTTGGTTCAAGGTAACCGCCCCTTCCGTCACCAAATCAATGCCGGGAAGGTAGTAGTGCGGGGGAGCAATTAAGCTGGTCGCGTCTTGTGCAACCTGGAGCTTCGCGCCGAGAAAGCGGGCGACGATCATGGCAGTCGTGGCGCCGCAGACGACCTTCGTTCCCTCCATCGACAAGAAGCGCTTGGTTACGCTGGCGTCCAATGTGCGCGCCACGGGAGCCCCTGTGAAAATATTGACCACGTGGCCCTGTCGACACAGCGCGAGCGCCGCGGTGCAATCATCTCCCGCGAGCTTCTTCCAATACGCGCGCGCTTGATCGTGCACCAGCTTTGGAATCCGTTGCGCGGCGGTGCGGTCGCTCAGCAGCGAACAGACGAAATCGCACACACCCTCCGCTCCCCAACCCTCGGGCAAGCCTGCGCCGAGCCCCGACTGGGTTATACCGTCGCTCATCAACAAAATGCCCTCATTGGGCTCGATGAAGCAATGCGCCTCGCCGATGATGGCGCGATCAATCGTGGTGATGTGTTGCTTCAGAAGGGCGGCCGTACGACGGTAAATCACGACCGGCGGCGGCATTTCGTAGGTCAGTACGGTAGCTTGTCCATTGTTCAGGACTTGCAGAAGTGCGAATGCGGTATAGGGGAGATTGGCTCCACGCGCGCCGTTCATTGTTTGCACCAAGGCCTGAAACGCCTCGCGCAGGCTGTAGCCGCGGCGCTGCAATTCAAGCAGGCGAGAGGCGCACAACGTTGCGGCGATGTTTGCCTTGATGCCCGAGCCTAAGCCGTCGCAACAAAGAACCGTCGCATAGGCGGCGGTGCGCTCGACCTCAACCCGATCGCCGCACACGTTTCCCGGCCGCTTCGAACTCTGCGCCAATTCGATATCGACGTGTATGTACATAATTCGAGCGTCACATCTGGCGGTCGCCGGTCATTTTAGCTTCTCG
>JBAZRU010000750.1:0-530 GCA_041662805.1 Candidatus Hydrogenedentales bacterium
TGGTGACGCTGTGGTTCGCGTCCTCCCTCACCGTTCTCGCGGCGATGATTGCCGTCGTTCAGCGCGCCGGCTCGTTTGGTTCCGACATGGGGCGGCTTGAAATCTGGCGCATCGCTTACCATTCCTTCCTCGACCGTCCGCTGTTTGGGTGGGGACCTGACACGTTCGAGGTCGTCATGCGTCGCTATATCGGGGAGTCCTTCGTCGCCATCCACGGCGGACAGGTGGTTCACCCGGGCGCGCATAACATGATTCTTCAGGTGCTCTACTCGACGGGCGTTGTCGGCCTTCTCCTCCTCATCGTCGGCGTCTACATGATGGGAACGGAATTGGCGGACGTCGGCGAGGACGACATCCCCGCGGTGGGTGCCAGCGTTGCCCTTGCAACCTGTTCCCTGGTGAACCCCGTACCCACGGCCGCGCTAGGCGCGTTGATTTGCCTGTGGGCGCCCATGTTCCGGGATGGGTCCGTCAACCGCAGGGGGCTTACCCTGGCCCAGGCCGGCGCGTGCCTGGTACTGCTTGCCGTG
>JBAZRU010000750.1:540-907 GCA_041662805.1 Candidatus Hydrogenedentales bacterium
ACGGCGACACGGCGGCGGTCGAGTTCGCCCGGGCCGCCGAACTCAACCCACTTTCCGCCTCACACGCCGCGCGGGAGCTGGACATTCTTCGCCTTCTAGTGTCCGCGTCCCGTACCAAAGAGGCCGCGCTTCAGACCGCGTCGGCCGGACTGGCGGTGGCGAAGACGAACGCGCAGATGCACCCCGAAGACCCACAGGCCCTTGAAACCCTGGCCTCCCAGCAGGCCCTGACCGCCTTACTTTCCGAAGGCCCCGAGCGTGAGGCGATGCGCGCCAAGGCCGAGCAGACGATGAAAGAGTCGGTGCGTATGGCGCCCACGTTCAAGCCCGGGCTTGCCCGGCTCGCGGCACTCCGGAGGAAAATCTA
>JBAZRU010000750.1:917-3622 GCA_041662805.1 Candidatus Hydrogenedentales bacterium
CGCCGCCGCCGCTAACGCGCTTTGCACCGTTGCCGACGTCAAGTTTGAGTGGGGTCGTCCGCAGGCGGACGTGACCCACGACGACCGCATTCAGACCATCATCAACAAGCTGAGCGGGCGTATCGAGGACTGGTGCGGCCGCAAGTTCATCTCCACGGTGTACACGAACGAATCGTACGACGGCGAAGGCGATAAGTGCCTACCTCTCAAGCAGTACCCCATCATCACACTGTCGGCCGCGAGCATCGACGGCGTGCCGCTTCCCATTTCTGACACCACCCAGTTCAGGGCGTACATGGACGAAGGCTACCTATGGTACGCGCCCGGGTTTCGCGCGGCGTTTCCTCTCGGGGTGTTGGTCACATATACGGCCGGCTACGCAACCATCCCGGCCGGACTTCAGCAGGCTTGCATTGAGTGGTGCATCATCATCCTGGAAGGGCGTATGAAGGACGCCAAGGTCAAGCAGGAAGAGATGCGACTGGCAATGCCCGACCAAGTCATGCAGGCCCTTCAGCCTTACAAGAGGATTGACGGGTGACAATCCGAATCAAACTCGACGTCTCCGAGCTCACCAAGGCCGCGGCGCTCATGCAACGGTTTGGCGAAAGCTTGGGCGACGCGCTGACCCGGCACCTCCTTACGGTGGGACCCCGGCTCGAAAAGGATATCAAGCAGACGCTCAATGTGGGCGGTCGCACCAGCGGTCGCGGTCCTCGTGGTGGACGAATCGTGACGCACTCCGCCCCCGGCGAACCACCCCGCAAGCAGACGGGTCGCTTGCAGTCCAGCATCGGCTACGAGATCGAGACAGTGCAGTCTGGCTCACTCCTGGTCGCGCTGAAGGAATTCGGACTGAAGGTCGGCGCCATCCGTAAGGTACGGAGCGGCGAGGTCAAGTACGCAGAGGGTCTCGAGCTTGGCACGTCCAAGATGCTTCCGCGGCCGTGGCTCATCCCGGCCGTGATGAAGGAAATCGCGACCTGGGGTAAAGGTCTCCAGAAGTCGGTCGAGGTGATAAGGGAATGATTGCAGACATCAAGGCATTCCTCGAAGCCGACGCCACCCTGGCCGCACTCTTGTTCGCCGGCACCGGCAACACGAAAATCTACTACATCGGCACCAATCCCGGCGAGACGACACCCTACGTTCAGCTTAGCTACAGCACGGATGGCACAGCGGACGACCTCCTCGACGAGGGCATCCTCACGATTTCGGTGTTCTGCGAAACGTACGAAGGCGCGAAGGAAATCGTCGACCGCATCACCGAGATTCTGGACGTACAGGACGGCGCAGTCGTGGCATCGTCTCGCAACCGCATCTTCTACGCTAAGAAAATCGGCGGGGGGTCGGATACGCAGGAAGAAGATACACAGCTCTTTCACATGGCGCGGCTGCTCCATGTAAAGTACAAGCGAAACACAGGAGGATAAAATGGACTCAGGGAACATCACGTTCGGCTTCCAGCTCGGAGTGGCCGCCGTCAAGCTGGGAACCTACGGTCAAGCCGAGGGTGCGGCGGCAGACCTCGGACGCACGATGGGCGGCGTCGAGCTGTCCTTCGAGAAGGAAGTCAAGGAAGTCGAGACGGATCAGGACGCCGGTCCCGTCGCGGCGAAGGAAGTCAAGCGCAAGGGCAAGCTCAAGTTCAAGATGGCGGAGTCGTCCCTCGCGGGACTCTGTGCCGCTCTCGGCCTCCCGGCCAGCGCGGTCGTGGGTGGTCGGCTCAGCCTGGGCGCGCCGGCGCAGGCGTACAAGACCGTCTATCTGAACGTCGACGGCCCCGCGGGCGGAGCGCGCAAGTACACCCTACATAAGTGCATGGTGACGGGCGCCAGCCCCACCGCGTTCAAGCGCGACGAACCGTCCAGTATCGAGGTCGAGGCGGTGGTCCTGTTCGACACCACCCAGGCCGCGGGCGAGGAATACGGCTGGGTCGACGACGCGTCCGCGGACACCACCGCTCCCACCGTGGCGCTGAGCACCCCGGCCGACGGCGGAACCGTCGTCAAGGCCACGCTCGGCACCGTCGCCTGGCAGTTCACCGAGGCCGGCCAGATGGACCGCTCGACGTTGGTCTACGGCAAGAACGTCCTCATCCTCAACATCACGGTACCGGCCTCCGCGTCGCTGGTCGCGGGTACCCTGGCGTACGATAACACCACGAAGGTGATGACCTTCACACCCTCCGGCGTGTG
The DNA here is from genome assembly GCA_041662805.1 of Candidatus Hydrogenedentales bacterium. GTDB lineage: Bacteria > Hydrogenedentota > Hydrogenedentia > Hydrogenedentales > SLHB01 > JAIBAQ01. The sequence continues at coordinate 3,116 of JBAZRU010000750.1, forward strand.
GGTGGCTTCGGATTCTCTCCAGGCCATCGTCACCACCGGAGTCAAGGACGCCAACGGCAACGCGCTGGCGGCCACGAAGGTCGAGCAGTTCTCCGTCACCGCCTAACGGCGGAAGCGGATGGGGTGGGCCAGGGCCGACACTCTGGCCCACCCCGAGAGGACGTGGGGAGGGGATATGGAAAAGCTCTTGGAAGTGCTGGTGCCGAAGGAAGCCCAGGTCGAAATCGGGGGAGTGCGGTACGCGGTGCGGAAGATGGGACTCAAGCAGTCCATTCAGCTCGCGGCGTTCGCGGCGGAACTTCAGGATGAGGCTCGCTCCCGCATCCTGAAAGCGGCGGAGGAAGGGCAGAACGACCTCGTCGCCATCGTCAGCAACCTCGCCGAAAACCAAATCGCAAAGCTGGTCGGCATCATCATCAACGCACAGGGCACAGAAGACCTCGTGCGCTTCGCCGACCTGGGACTCGACGAGCTGAGCGAGCTGGCCGTGGCGGTGGTGGAGGTCAA
>JBAZRU010000751.1:0-1850 GCA_041662805.1 Candidatus Hydrogenedentales bacterium
GAATCAGCGATAGGAACCAAAGCCTCCTAAGAGTCTGCTGCCTAGGAGTCAACGTGGCAACCTCACGAAGGTCAGTTTGGACCGTCCGTCTACCTTCTCTTGGACCGCCACTGAAACGCCGTCGTCAATCCACCGCGGTTCCAAACCCAGCGCAATTTTTCGCGCTCGCACTACGTTCCCACTGGGCCCGAACTCAAGCCCCCATACTTCCTCTCTGTCCCCCAGCTTGAAGTCGTAGAGGAACCAGCGCCCGTCGCTAGACCACAGCGTTCGTTTGAAGGGGGTCGGCACGAAGCGTTTGTCGACAACAGTTGCCCCAACGTTTGTAAGTTGCGTAGCATCGCCGCCGTCCACGGCCACCCGCCAGAACGAAGCAAGACCAGTCCGTGCGCCACTGACGAAAACGACCCATCGCCCGGACGGATGAAACTCCGGCCGACTGTCATCCGTACCCTTGGTCAGATTGCGCGCGCGGCCCGTCTCGATATCAATGGTGGAGACATGTAGTCGCTCTGGGTGGTTCAGGTCGTACCGTTCGTCAGTTCGAGAAAGAACGATTGAACTCCCGTCCGGCTTCCAGTTGGGGTCATAACCTTGCGTCACCGCCAGTAGAACCCGGCCATCGCCGGCCTGCACAACCACGCTCCGCAAAGACGTGGCATAAAGCAGCCTCTCGCCGTCAGGGGAAAGCTTCGCCTGGAATACGTCGGCGCTGACGAATCTCTCCGCGCCGTCGGTGTCGACTTGCCACAACTCGCCTCCAACCGGTGTGTGGAGATCCCGGCTGGGTGGTGGCTCACCGACAGTCAGAAGCAGCCTGCTGGAGTCCTTGCTTCGCAGATTTCTCCAATCAAGAAGCTCGCGAGCTTCAGACCCACCCAGTAGTCGTGAACTTGCCAGCGCCTGCCTCTTGTCTCCATCGGGTTGGCTGACGACGACCTTCCCATTCTCGATCATGAGAATCTCGCGGGTTCGAAATACCTGGGGCACCGCGACGAATCCAGACGAGTTCAGATCTGCATCTGGTGGGAGTGTCGTCACGGACAGGTCGTTCGAATACCCATCTGAAAGGGAATGCTCCGGTATTCGCGTTGATTCCCCGAAGCTGGAGGCACCGACCACAACAGCAGCCGACAAGGCGCTGAGCACAGCTGCAATCAGGAGCTTGGAGTAAGTGGCCCCGACCGCCGAACGCCCTCGTGTTGATCTCTTGCTGCGAAGTTCGATATCAGTGGGTTGACTGCTCACGGTCGGCCTGCCCCTCTTGGTGCGAATGTTGCTCTGGTGACGTTCGGAATGGTAGCTGCGTTCCATCTCTCAATAGCGTCGAGTCGGGGAGTTGAATCTCCACCGGTGTTCTGGCATCGCGTGTTTCTAGGGACAGTGCTGTTCGGGGCCAGCAGACGCCTCCGGACGGAGGGTCAGAACAGGCGTCCTGCGCAGCGGGCATCGCATGTTCCACGCCAAACGCGCAACCGAGAGGGGCGAGCCAGAAAGCGATGATAAACGAGCCGCCGTGTCATGCCAGTCCACCACTGAAATGCCACAAAGTTGTCGACCGGCACGACGTATCCTGCCTTTCTGACCGATGGGTTCGAGCCAGCCCGATTCGCCAACGCGAAGAGCCCCCAAGGCACGGAGCAAGAATACCCCTCGGGGCGACCGCAGCGATTAGAATTTCCTTGGCGACGGCAATTTGGCACGCGTCTGGCGCGGAATGACGCAAGATGTCGCAGGGGTTCAGCACCTGCGCACGGCGTCCCTCGCCCTCAGGGCAGGCCGAGTCGCTGAGCACGGCATAGTCCACCCAGAGGCTATTCCCGGCCGCCACGTCGGAGTAGAAGCCCCAG
>JBAZRU010000751.1:1860-2764 GCA_041662805.1 Candidatus Hydrogenedentales bacterium
ACACTTCGGTCGGCACAGGGGGAAGTGGGATTAATCTTCGGCGACCAAGATTAGGATCGCTTCATTAACACTTCGCATGGCACAATGCGCGGGGCTGCCACCGACAGCGACGGGTGAAATGATGAGGCGCCGCGGTCGACTACAGGAGTATCAGGCATGAATAAGAGGTTCCCTCTACTATCGCTTGTGTCTGTCGTCCTACGAGCGCTGGGGCTCCTGACGACACTGGTCGGCCTGTATTACGTTCTGTACGAGGGAATCATCGAACCGAATCTGCCCAATCACGTGTTCGCGCCATCGGATGCCACGGAAATGGCGGGCGGGTTTGTCGGTCTTCTGGCCGGGCTTGCCCTGATTGCGTTCGGCGAGATCATCGGCGTGCTGTTTGCGATAGAGGCAAACACGCGACCCAGGAGCTAAACCAGTCCAGGTCCGGGCAAGCATCCACCGCGCATCGCGCGAAACGGGGCCTACGCTCCCCCCGGGTCGCTCAGCACGGCATAGTCAACCCAGAGGTTGTTCCCGGCCGCCACGTCGGAGTAGAAGCCCCAGCCGACTTCCCCGGATGTGAGGGAGGTATCGATGCCCGCCCAGACCTGAGTGCCGTTGATGTAGAACCGCAGCACCGCCCCGTGCGCCACCACCCGCAACAGGTTCCACGCGCTGTTTTTCGCTATTGCCGCACTCGCCGTCCACGGCTGCAGCATCGTCACCACAGCCGCCAGGTCGGACACACTGGTCGCCCCCGCCCAAAAGGCCGTGCCGTCCGGCCGATGCACCTTGAACCACACGTCATGGCCCGCGGCCAGCGCCACCCCGGTGTTGTCGCGCACCCGCGCCCACAACTGCCCGGTCCCTCCCGGTTGCGCGCCGACCACCGCACATCCGCCCGCCGCTGCCGACC
>JBAZRU010000751.1:2774-3605 GCA_041662805.1 Candidatus Hydrogenedentales bacterium
GCTGACTGAGTCGTTGATAAACAACTGGGTACGACGTGGCCGTCGCCACCGAACCACGGCGGGCGCCTTCCCGGCGATCGCTGCATGTGGCCTCAGTTGCCGCCGACCTCCTTCCTGCGTAGACTCAATCGATGGTCATCAAGATCGCGGATCGCGTGTTGCACGAGAAGCGACATGGCGCCATGTTGGCAGCGACCGCGCCCGAGGACATCTGGAACTGGTCATCAGCGGCCGGCCGGGCGCGAGCGGAGCGCCGCGCCGGTTTCTTTGCGGCCATCATGCCCTCCGACGCCCGGTGTCTCGAAATCGGGTGCGGCACGGGGTACTTCACGCGTCTTGTGGCCGGAACAGGCGCGGCCATCACCGCGGTCGATATCTCTGGAGACCTGCTCTCCGAGGCGCGACGCAAGAGTTCGGCCTCGAACGTGCGCTACGAAGTGGCGGATGTTCATGCCCTGCCGTACGGCGACGGTTCGTTCGACGTGATCTTCGGCAGTTCCGTGCTGCATCACCTCGACATCCAACCGGCGCTCAGGGAGTGCCTGCGCGTATTGATGCCTGGAGGACGGATGGTGTTCGCCGAACCGAACATGCTCAATCCTCAGATTTGGGCCGAGCGTCACATCCCATTTCTTCGCAACCGGATGGGCGTGTCTCCCGATGAGACGGCGTTTGTGCGGTTCACGCTGGCCAGGCGCCTACTGGCTCTTGGTTTTGTCAACGTCGCCGTCTCGCCTCACGAGTTTCTGCATCCCGCGATTCCAGAGGCCCTGATTCCACTGGGGCAGATGTTGACGCGTATGCTCGAGAAGGCGCCCTTGATTCGCGAGT
>JBAZRU010000752.1:0-3598 GCA_041662805.1 Candidatus Hydrogenedentales bacterium
GCGTTGATCCCCGCCTCGCACACGTAGAGTCTCTGCTTGTCGGGCGAGAGGGCTACCCCAAAAGGGATCATCCCACGGAGCTTCTTCGCGGCAGGAGCGAGCACCAGGTCAATGTCCTTCTCGCGCTTCCCCGACCGGGCTTTAATGACGGTGATGCTGTCATTGCTGCCGTTCGACACATAAACATGCGATTCCGTAGCCGCGAGGGAGTTGGGACTGCTTCCGCCCACGGCAGGGAAGTCCTCGAGCTGCTCTCCAACCAGATGGCCGGTCTTCGTCTTACCAACAACCTTCTCCTTGCCGGCATTTGAAATGTCCACCGTCCAAACGGACATCCCCCGAATATCATTCGGGTCTCCCAACCCAGGGACAATGAGGTCCTCCCTCTCGTATCCCTCCTCGGCCTCCTTGGAAGGAACGCCATAGGGCGGGAAATGCACGGCCGCCTGACGCCCCGCCTTGTCCCGCAGATACGCGTATTCGAACATACCCACATTCGCCACGTACGCCCGTTTCCCATCCGGCGACAACGTCACACCGAACGGATACCTCCCCACAGGAATGGAACGCAACACCTTCTGCCCGGCAACATCGATAATAAGCAGTCGAAAGTTCGACTGGTCAACGGCGTAAATTCTTGTCCTATCGGGAGATAACCGAAGGTCTCCCAGGTACCCGTATTGGAACGTCTCTTCCCCTTCGGTATGGGCGCAGTCAATCCGAAACAGTCGCGCACGAGAACTCAGATCAAATGCCACCACGCTCCAGTCGCCGCCTCCAGCAACATAGACCAGATTTTTCTCCGGGTCGACAGCCAACCCCATGAATGTGGCATCCAGCACGCCCTTGCTATCCGCGCCCTCCTCGGGAATCATCGCAACTTTCGGCGCCGCCGGATCGGACACGTCCAGGATGGAGAGCTGAGGCCCTTGACTGCACGCCGCGATCACCCACCGCCCATCGGGGCTCATGGTCAGCCCGTAGGGATGGGGCTGAACTCGGATCATCGGCCCGGACGGAGTAATGAACCGCCCGTTTGGAAGGATGGTGGTCCCCGCCACGTCCATCTCGACGTAACGCTCGCCCGACGGCGACCGCATCACAACTTCCTCGGCCAGCCCAGCCGACACGGCTATCAGCAAGGCGAAGGTCACACACAGGAAACGAGGGCAGCTTGTATTCATCGCGAGCGAGGCCTTCTCTACCAGGCCGAACGATCCACTTGCATTGCCTCCAGCAAGACTGTCTTATACACCCCTCCGGCTACAACGGTCAAAGGCCAAAGGCCACAACTTGCACTCGCCACACGAGACGCCGTATACCGCAGCTCAAAGATTTCCTTTACCGGATCCATCTTGCGCACTATAATGCCTTCGCGACTATATTCTCCGGGGAACACGTGGCAGTCACCGTTACAGGAGACTTTCGTTTATGGCCGATGAGCAGAATCAATCCATGCTCGCAGACGCTCTTATCAAGAGCGATGCAATTTCTCGCGAAGACCTGGCGGCTGCAAAAGCCCGCGAAAAACAAACGGGCATACCCTGGTATCGCACTCTCCTTCAGATGGGAACTCTCTCCTACGAGACACTCGACCAAACGTTGCGCTACGAATTTCATTCGCAGTCCAAACGCACGGAAGACGAGAGCTTGGGCCGTATGCTCGTCAACATAAAAGCGATCACGGAACAACAACTCCAGGATGCGCTAAAAGAACAGAATCGCACTGGAAAGCTGCTCGGGAAGATCCTCTTAGGCCGGGGCGTGGTCACGTCGCGTGCAATCGCGCTGGCTTTGGGAAAGCAGCATGCACTCGAATTCACCGAGTTGGCCGACGCTCCCAGCAAACGCATTGCGCTTGATGCCGTGCCCGAAAGCTTGGCTCTCAAACATCGTATGCTTCCGGTCGACATGGAAGGCGATCGAATCATCGTCTTAATCACCGATCCCCAGCAACGCAGCGCACTCGGCGATCTTGCCGTAATCCTTGGCAAGCGCATTCATCCCGTTCTTACCTGGTGCGACGATATGAAAACCGAAATACGCGCCCGATACTCGGGCGCTCGCGCCATCGATGGAAAGACTCCCGCCAAACAGCAGGCGCCGCCACCCGTACAGGAACCAAGCGCGAAGAAGTCGAAAAAGGAAAGTCCTGCCGCCAAGGGCAAGCAGCCAAAGCAAGCGGCAAAACAGGAGGAGACTAAGAGCGTGGCAACGGTTGACGAGTCCAAAGACGTAACGCGACGCTTCGATGAAATCGCCAAGCAGGCGGAAGGCGCCCCGGTAATCAAGTTGGTATCGACCATTATCGAAGGCGCAATAAACTCCGGCGCCACGGACATCCATATGGATCCGCAAGAACCCGAAATGCGCGTCCGCTATCGCATTGATGGCATTCTCCACGACGTGATGAGCATTGGCCCCGACATCGAGCCCGCCGTTATATCGCGCATCAAGATCATGTCCGATTTGGATATTACCGAGACGCGCCGCCCTCAAGACGGCCACATCAGCATTGAGACGAAAGATCGCGAATTCGATGTCCGCGTCGCAACGCTCCCAACCTTCCTCGGCGAGCGCGTCGTACTTCGCATGCTCGATCAATCATCGGTCCTTTCAGGCATTAAAGACTTGGGACTTGATCCGGAAGACGAAAACATTCTGCTTCGCACCATTAACCAGCCCTACGGAATGATCCTCGTTACCGGTCCCACGGGAAGCGGAAAGACCACGACGCTCTACGCGGCGCTCAACCAGAAAAACGCGCTGACGGAAAGCATCGTAACCCTGGAAGATCCCGTCGAGTACCAGATGTCCGGCATCAATCAAGTTCAGATTGACACCGATATCGAGATGACCTTCGCCGCGACGTTGCGCGCTGCGCTCCGCCAGGATATCGACGTCTTGCTTGTTGGAGAAATTCGCGACTCCGACACGGCCCGCATCGCCATTAGGGCCGCAATGACTGGCCACTTGGTATTCAGCACACTCCACACCAACGATGCTCCGGAGGCCATCTCCACGTTGCGCAACATGCAGGTGCCGTCGTATCTGATCGCCAGCGCCCTCACGTGCGTAGTGGCCCAACGCCTCGTCCGCAAGATCTGTCCAAATTGCCGCGAGCCGTTTACGCCCACGAAAGCGCTCTTGAAGTCGCTTCGCCTGCCCGAGACCACAAAACGCCTGTACCGCGGTAAGGGTTGTAATTCCTGCTATCACACCGGAAATAAAGGGCGTACAGGTATTTTCGAAATAGTGGAAGTCTCCGATGCAATTCGCAAAATGATTGCGGAAGATATGCCCACCGAACAGATTGTCAAAGCGGCCAAGCTAAAGACGATGGCGGATCGGTGTCGCTTGAAGGTTAAGGATGGAGTCGTAGCGCCGGAAGAATTCTTGCGCGTAATTCGAACCTAGGCAACAGAAACACGCTCATAGAGTGTTCATTGACGGCAATCGGACTGGTTGGTTCCCCGAGTTCGGATGAACGGCCACGAAGATAGCCGTCAATTAGTCTTTCTGTTCCAGATGCTCTCGCATAGGTTAGGCAAGTGCTCCTCGCGTATGCCCATCTCCTCACCCTTCTCGCCAACCATTC
>JBAZRU010000753.1:0-3577 GCA_041662805.1 Candidatus Hydrogenedentales bacterium
ATTGCCCACGCCGACTGTAATCCTCGCCAACCCGAAAGCATGGGCCGATGACCCGCTATCTCGCCTTTGCCTCCGAATACCACCTATTCTCCGAGGCCGACAAAGCCCGTATATCCGTCATCCTCCCCGACGATGGCACTTATGCCTCACGCGTCGCCGCCTTGGCCCATTACTATGACTTCGAGGCAAAACCAGATGATGACGGGGATCGCAACCAGCAGGATGAATGCGAAAGAGGATTTTTGAAATGACCAGCCAACCCCCTGAGAGCGGAGTGCGATGATGGCACTTACCGTCCAATCACTTATGGAAATCATGAAGCGGGTTGAGACAATGCGTCACACGCCGCAGCTGCAAATGGTGTTTACGCCCTATGCGCTCAAGGACACCGACCAGCGTTTATTTCCGACGTCCTGTAACCGATCAAAGCGCATCGAAAAGAAACTGATCAAACGTCACGGCGGGATTTATCGCAAGCAGCCGTGCATGTGGCGGATGGCGGACGTGATCTACGCGCACCCCACGTACAAGGCTGAATTTCAACGGCTTACGGAGTCCCGCCCATGACCACCACCACCAAGCGCCCGGATGGGGGCGAATTGAGATCGAATGCCGATTACCGCGCCGGTCTTGAACGGGCTGCAAAGTATCACGACGATGCTGCTCGCGACTGCGACGCTATTGCTGCGGTCAATCAAGACAACGATCTTGGCCCCGACTGCATAACAGCAGCGGCAGATCATCGAATTGCGGCAGATGAAATTCGACTTTTGAAATCCACCCCCGCCAACGAAAGCCCCGCTCCACAAGCGGACGAAGATGAAACCGGGGCGTGGGCCGACCTGCGAGCAAGCGGTGGAATTTTTCCAGAGGCATATGCCGTCGCACAATCGGAGAACATCATGACCGAAGACCAGATCAAGCACATGGTTGACCGCTTCCTGATGTGGAAGCTGCCCCGCGACACGTTCAATCCTGATTGCGGCATCAGCTTCGACAAGAAGCCATACAACACACATACCGCACACCCGTCACAGCACGAACCGAGCGGCACGAATCTTTTCGACGCCACGCAAGCCGATGCGATGGTTCGCTACATGATCGAAGGCTTGCTGCTACCCGACAACATTTTGCCCGGAAGCGAGAACATGGATGCTCGCTTTGAGTGGTTGCAGTCTAAGGCGATTGATATGGGTTATTCACTCGTCCCCGAGGGCGAGCATCCAGATTCGCCGCACGCCACCCCCGCTCCACACCCCCCTGTGGAAGGGTTGGTGCCGGTGTATGTCAAGAAATGGCGTACGCTAATAATGGTGCCGCCATCTATCAGGGACGAAATAAACGCTGACATTGCCGGGTTCCAAGTATCGGGCCATGCAGACGCGTTACGATACGCGATCAACGCGTTTGAAGAAATGTGCGACGGCTCTAACTGGCCCGAGTGCGCCCAGCAGGGCGAAGGCTTCAAGGCTTACACCGAAGCATGTGAGGTCGCCACCGGTCTGACTGATGAATTACGTATAGCCCTTGAAGGGTTTCAGAAATCCACACCCGGAGCAGCCGCCCTCGCATCCCCGTCCCTGACTGCGGGGCCGGTTGCGTGGGAGAACACGATGGAGCGTCGGTTATCCTATGTTGAGCCTGCTACGCAACATCGTCGCCCACTCTACGCCGCCCCCATCACTCTCATAGAACAGTCAAAGGAACCCAAATGACCCTATACAACATCCGTTCCGATGGCGATGAATATCGCATCACCAAATTCACCAACGACCTCGATGTAGAGTCAAGCTATCTAACAAGCCACACCGAATGCCAATGCCCAGCAGGTTCTCGCCCAACTTGCCGTCATCGCCAGATGCTTCCAACGATGCTCGATGCAGGTCTGCTCGACACCGGTGGGTTCTATGACTTCGAGTCGGGGCAGGTGTTACTTCCGGTCACAGACGAATCAGACGCCATGGGTAATGGCGAAGAATACATTGACAATCCGATTGTTGAACGACCTAGACCTTCATTCGTTGAAGGCGTCATCGGCATCACCGCCGAAGAACTCGCGGCGCAAATACCAACGTATGAGCAAGTGATTACTGAAATTCATTCGTCATATGAACTTAGTGAACCACAAACAATTATTGAACATGATAAAATCGAAGACAAACCCCATCCCCATCTCCCTAAAATCGATCGGAGGATTTGATTATGCCTCGATTAGAAACAAAGCCGGTAATCGAATCTATTAAAGACCTTGAGGATTATATCTATTGGGCTATAGGCACTATCGACATGGAAGATGTGCGTGTTCTACTTGATGTAATAAAGAATAACAGACACCTTCTTGAGGAACACAAATGAGTGGCACCCTAGCACCATCCCCTCCATCCCACGCAGTCCTTTGTTGGACCGATGACATCAACGTCTACATTCAAGTCCCGGTCAAAAACAACCCAATGCCGTTGATTCAATCCTACCCCTGCAACGACGGGGGTTTGTCGAAAGCATTGAACTTCCTCCGAGTCCGTTACGAAGCTCTCCCTTCCTACGAACGCAATTACACCAAAACCTCCGCACCAATCAGTTCCAAAAACGGCAAACCTCCAATTCAAACCGACGATCAGCGGGCAGCGGCGTTGGCCGTGCTTCGTAAAATGGGATTAATCTAATGACACAACCTCATAGTGTAACGGTTAGCACCGAAGATTTTGATTCTTCTAGTGAAGGTTCGAATCCTTCTGAGGTTGCCACTCCCGAGTTGTATCTAATCGCCCACAAACTCCGCGGCGCACCAACCTTCGACATCGCCATACAGATGATTATGGATGACGAGGTGTGGTGGATTCTCCCATCAACCGGACATCGTGCGTATCCTTATTGGCATTGCGAACTCTATAACTGCACGGCTATTGTCCGTCCCAATAGCACACGGCGTATTTGTATTGAGGCTTTGAATGAGATGCCTCCCGACCTCCCCGACTTCTACCCACGCAACGAACCAATCCTCGACCGCAAGGCCGAAGCATCCGCAGGCCGTTCTCTCCTCGAAAGTCTTGGCCTAGCCAAACCAACCACCCACCCTTCTATTCAGGGTAAACTCGAAAGGCGAATTTAATGTCACAGTACCCAACCTACGAAACCGTTGGTGGCCAAGCCTCTGAATCCGTAACAATGTCCCGCCTTAACGAACATCTCCGTCTCGCCGCTGAATGTTGCATGGTCATCGGTCATCTCCGCAAAGCCAACGGAGATGAACTAATCGGTAGCGGATTCCTAGGCATCGGCGAGCTACTCCTCAAAATGGTCAAACAAGTCACCGATCTTGCAATGCGAGGGTTGAAAATACAATGACCTCAGTTGATCAAATTCATGATATGGTTGATCGCCTTCGGCGTGATGCAATTCAACGTCGTAATGCTGCTAAAAATGCTACGTCTGAAATGTATTACGAAGGTATACGTGTAGGCCTAGAAGAAGCCCAAGATTTTGTAGCTCGTATTAGAATGATTAATAGTTGACCTTCCGTTCAATCCGTGGTATCATTAGGCATAATCAGAAAGACCGTTCATGACCCATCCCAACA
>JBAZRU010000754.1:0-3564 GCA_041662805.1 Candidatus Hydrogenedentales bacterium
TCGGCATAGGTATTGGCTTGACCGACGCGTTCCAAGTACTTGGCTACGCTGGCCTTCGGAAGCGGATTCAACTCGGAGTCGAGTGCCGCCTTGGAGGCAGGCGGCGGGGCGACAGCCATGTCCGCAAACTGCTGAGCGACGGAGCCCTGCGCGAGAATCGCTACTAACCCCAACCCAATAAATGTGTTACGCACTACGAAGTACTCCGCTGTTCCCTGCCCACTTGGATTTGCCTCCTTCAGGTAGCCCCTCCGGGCGGCTCAGATATTATACCCGCAGAACGCAATGGCGTTAGCCGGAATCTATGAGAGATGGGCATGGCATTCGCCTGCATCTGAAGTTGCCGCCACGGACGGCATTGTTACAGACCGTCCATCACAGGACGAGTCGGGCCGTGGTTATGTTCAAACTCAGTGTCGCCTTTTCGCTTTTTTCGGTCTGTTCGTGGCAAGATAGGGGCCGTTTTTTCAATTCTACTGCGCATAGGCGAGCGGGGTTGTAAGGGTAAGCCGCGCAGGTCCGGGAGTAGCCGGGCCGCGTGCGTCGCCGCCGTGTCAGCATTCAGGAGTCTCCATGAGCACTATTTCCGTTGTCTTGCCGGATGGATCGAAGAAGTCGCTGGAACCGGGCGCGACTGCGCTGACGCTGGTCGAGGCCATCGGGCCGCGCCTTGCGAAGGCAGCCACGGGCGCGCGCATCAACGGCGAGGTGAAGAGTCTGCCGACGCCGCTCAACGATGGCGACACGGTGGAAATCCTCACCTTCGATTCGCAGGCGGGGAGAGATGTCATGCGGCACAGCGCGGCGCACCTCATGGCGTCGGCGATCATGCGGCTGCGCCCGAACACGAAGTTCGCCATTGGCCCTGCCATCGAGGATGGGTTCTATTACGACATCGACACGGAGCCGCCGATCACCGAGTTGGACTTCCCCGCGATCGAAGCCGAGATGGAGAAGATCGTCCAGGAGGATGCGCGGTACGAGCGGCGCGAGGTGTCGAAGGAAGAGGCGCTCGACTTCTTCTCGAAGCGGGGCGAGGCGTTTAAGGTTGAACTGATCGACGGCCTTGAGGACGGCGCTATCACCTTCTATTCGCACGGCGATTTCACCGACCTGTGCCGCGGACCGCATCTGCCGTCGACGGGACGCATCAAGTCGTTCAAGTTGCTGAGTGTTGCGGGGGCGTATTGGCGCGGCGACGAGAAGCGTCCGATGTTGCAGCGCATCTACGGCACGGCATTTCCAAGCAAGAAGGAGTTGGACGAGCACATCCGGTTGCGCGCCGAGGCGGAAAAGCGGGACCACCGTAAGCTGGGCAAGCAGCTCGATCTGTTCAGTTTCCACGGCGTGGGGCCGGGGTTTCCGTTCTTCCATCCCAAGGGGATGGTGGTGCTCAACGCGTTGATGGAGTTCTGGCGGAGCGAGCATCGCAAGCGGCGCTATCATGAAATCCGTACTCCTATTATCCTTGAGCGCATCCTGTGGGAGCAGTCGGGCCACTGGGACCACTATCGCGAGAACATGTACTTCACGAAGATCGACGACCGCGATTTCGCCGTGAAGCCGATGAATTGCCCGGGCGCGATGCTGATCTACAAGTCCTCGCTGCGCAGCTACCGCGATCTGCCGTTGCGCATGGCGGAAGTGGGTACTGTGCACCGGCACGAGAAATCGGGCGTGCTACACGGGCTCTCGCGGGTACGCATGTTTACGCAGGACGACGCGCACATCTTCGTGACCCCGGAGCAGATCAAAGACGAAGTGGTGTCGATCATCGATTTTGTCGACCACGTGTACAAGGCCTTTGGATTCGAGTATCACGTCGAGCTCAGCACGCGCCCCGAGGATTCCATCGGCACCGAGGAGATGTGGGAGAACGCGACCAATGCACTGCGCAGCGCGCTGGAAGCCAAGGGGATGGCGTTCAAGATCAACGAAGGCGACGGCGCGTTCTACGGGCCAAAGATCGATTTCCACATCAAGGACAGCATCAAGCGGTCGTGGCAGTGCGCGACCATTCAGTGCGACTTTTCCATGCCCGACAAGTTCGACCTCGACTACACCGGCCCGGACGGCCAACCGCACCGCCCTGTCGCAATCCATCGCGTGATTTACGGGTCCATCGAACGGTTCATCGGCATCCTCATCGAGCACTTCGCCGGGGCGTTCCCGCTGTGGCTCGCGCCCGTGCAGGCGATGGTGATTCCCGTCGCGTCCGCGTACGAAGATTACGCGCGCGAGGTTCGCGACCGTCTGTTCGACGAAGGGTTTCGCGTGGAGATGGACGCGAGCGACGAGACGATCAAGTACAAGATTCGCGCCGCGCAGACGCAGCAGATCCCCTACATGCTCGTCATCGGCGAACGCGAACAAGGTGCGCGTACCGTGGCCCTTCGCCATCGCCGGCGTGGCGATGAAGGGGCCGTGGGCTTGGACGAACTCGTAACGCGGTTGCGCGAGGAAGTCACGAGCCGCTCCTTCGACAGCGCGGAGTTGTAGCCCCCGAAATTCATGCGGCGCGCCTTTGGCGTTTTCTCTCTTCGGTTGTGAGTCTATTCATCAGCGCCCGGGTTCCATTCCGGGCGTTCTTGTATTTACCGGAAACCAGCAGACAACAGCCGCGATAGGGCGCGCGTGACCGCCGTTGGGTTTACGCGAGGCCTATGAGTAGCGCGCAGTCTGCGGGTTACGCGGCGTCGCGCTCGGCGATCGCGGCGTTACCGAATGCGCGTAGATTGCGGTTAACCCGAAGACGCCCGGCACAGAGACCGGGCGCTACAAATTCAATCCCGATACGCTGTCTGCAGTTCACCCGCAGAATTCGGGGACAGACACGTCTCCGCTCCCTGCGGTCGCTTCGCTTGTGTCAGTCCCCGAATTCTGCTTGGAGCCGACGTAGATGGATTCGGCGTAGGCTCGGATGGGGGTGTTCTTGGCGAAGGCTTCGGGCGGGATTTTGCCGTCGCGGAAGACGTCGAGGTAGTTCTGGAGGACTTGGGCGTAGTGTTCGTAGCCTTCGTTGCTGTAGGGGTCTTCTTCGCCTTTGGGGAGTGGGGGCAGGTGGAGGTTGCCGAGGATTTCGGCGGCGATTTCCGGGGATACGGTCTGTTTTGCGGGGCGGTAGGAAGCGAGGACGTGGTCGCGTTCGGAGTCGGCGAAGGGTTCGTCGAGCGCGGTGGCGTTGTCAAAGGTCTCGCACATCTCGACTTCGCGGCTTGCGCCGCCGGCCAGGGCGGCTTGTTGGACGAAGGCCCTGGCGTGCGTGTGCGGGGTCTGGGGTTCAAGCAGGGAATCGGTCAGGGCATCGGGGTCGATGCTGGCGTCGTGTTGGGAGCGTTGGGCGTGGCGGAGGATGCCATCGGGGGTGGGGTGGGTGATCCCGTGCGTTTGACGATTCAAGGGGGGGTAGGCCGGGGCGGTGAGGAGTTTCATTGAGGCGCGGAACTCGCGCATGAGGCGGAAGAAGGCGTTGGTGGCGTTGAAGTTAGGGGGACGGAGCGGGTCTAGGGTCTGGGGGTTGGGGTCTGGCAGAGGGGAAGTAGCGCAGGCGGCGGAGAAGAAGTC
>JBAZRU010000755.1:0-3561 GCA_041662805.1 Candidatus Hydrogenedentales bacterium
GGCGCGCTCGTGCAGAGCGCCGTAAATTCGCCTTCGCTGACGCCGCGAAGATCGGGATGGGCGTCGAAAAACGGCGTCGGCATCGCGCGGGGTTCGTTCAGGTACAGGTAGATCTTGATGCCGTGGCGGCCGGCCCGCTCGACCAGTTTGCCCAAATGCTCCAGGCGCGTCGCACGGTCCGGGTCCGCTTCCGTTTCCCAGGGAGTCGGGGCCAAGGTGAACAGGACGGCTTGAAGCCATACACCGTCGACGCCCGACGCCGCGAGGCGCGCCAAATAGCCGTCGGGGTAGGGGCCTTCTTCGTCGGAAGCCAGTAGCGAATCGCCGTAGAGGGCGAAGTAGGAGAAGCAGAAGCGCGGAGAGAAGTTGCTCTCGGCTTGCTTCGTCACGACGCCGGGTTCAAGCGGCGCGGAAAGCTCGCGCACAAAGTCGAACAGCGGGTCCTTGGTCTTGCTCACACCTTCGGGGAAGGCGTCTTTGACCGCCTGCGCAATGCTCTTTTCGCGCGCCTGCACGGATTCGTCCGGGGCGACGTAGGTGAGCGGTTCGCACTTTGGCTTCAGATTGCCCAGCTTCACGTAGAGGAAATCGTCCTCGCGCAACGCGTACGCGAGCTGCTTCTCGGACCAGCCCAGTAACTTCAACAACTGGTCGTAGGGAAGCAGATGCCAGTTTCTGCGAATGACGGTGATGTAAGAACGCATCTCGATGTCGGGGGTGATAACCGGCTGCGGTCCGAGACCCATGGAATCGGCCATCTTCACCAAATCGTCCGGCTCGGCCCCAATTACGGAGGCCAATCGCTCCACCGGCACCAGGGGCCAGTTCTTCCACACGTAGGCGTGCACCCGGTCGGGAAAATGCCGAAGTTCGAGCGCTTGGGGGTACGACCCCGTCGGCAAATCCGGCGATGCAAGCAGGAACATTAACAAGAGCATCGTAACTCCCCCCTATGTTGTGGAGGTAGCGTACCGAAAACGGGCCGCCGACTAAAGGGGGCCGTGAGCGCGGACGGGCACGGACGGGCACGGACACACACGGACGAACACAGACCGGTACGGATCGACACGCATGCGAACCGGCACCCGTGCGCACGGACGAACCGACGCGGATGGCCGTGGGAGACTTTGGAGGGGCAGGGGTCCCGAGTCGTTTTGACGATACAAGGGGGGAGAGAATCTGGATTTTGGATTGGGACCCGAGATCTTGCGTACAGGGGTCCGCCGCGCCCGATTCTGCGTAGGGGGTGCACCCATGTATCTTTTGACGGTTCAAGGGGGGTACAGGGCTCTGGCGGGGCCGCCGAGAGGCCCGGAATTCGTGCATGCGCTGGCGGAAAGCCTTGGTAGTGTTGTGTTTAGATTTGGCCCCGTCGTTTCTCGAGGGGATTTCGGGAGCGGACGCGTTGGCGAGGGTGGCTGCGGGGGCGATGCCGGGGAGGCGTGGTTTGCAGATGCGCTGGGTGAGTTCGGATCCTCCTGCGTCGACGACGGTAGCTATCCAGTCTTCGGTCCATGAGGAGCGGGCACAGGGGGGTGCTTGCGTGGGTGTGGGTGCGGGGGCGGCGAGTCCGGTCGTGGGGGCCGCGACGATCTCGAGTGGGGGGCGGTTGTTCGTGTTCATGGTTGTGGGTACTCCCTATATATAAGGGGAAGTTTGTTGCACTCCCGGGAACCAGAAAGCACATGAACGGCGCAGCAGTGCAGAAGCGCGGCAACCAGAAGAGACTTCACCACGGATAGCGCGGATGACGCGGATGACGAACGAAGAGCAGGAACCACGAAACACACGAAACAGACGAAAGGAGAGAACTTAGGAAGTGAAAGGAATGGAACGAATCGTCACGAGCTTCAAGCCACGGGGGCACGGGGAGAAGAAGCCAACGCAAAGGCGCGAGGGCGCAAAGCCGCAAGGAGTTGGTGGGGTTCCATGGTCGGCGTTGATGCCGAGCGGCACTTGTTGGGCGTGTCCCCGAGGAGGCATCTCGATTGACTATCTGTTGGAAATAGTGATGTGTCAAACCAGAGGCCGAATCGGCGAATCGCTGGAAGGACTTGAACGTCCGACAGGGAGATGCGGCATGGATAGTCAAGCGGATGTTGGTTCTCGGAGCCGAAGAGCGCGAATGAGCATTCCTGCGCGAAGGGTGCATTGGCGCTCGATGGGTGTGGGTTTGGTGCTCGTGTTCGGATTCACCGTGTTGCCTGCCTTGGCCGCGCCGCCGGTTGTGACCACGCCGGGGGAGTTGCGCGCCTTGCTGGCGGCACCCCGCTATTCGGGGCCGCTTGATAGGATGTCGGAGGAAGGCGCCAAGGCGTTTGTCAATGGGGTGGTGACTGCCTTCGCCAAGAGCTCCGGGGGTGTGCGCTTGGAGTGGTTAAGGGAGTTTCAGAAGTTCCACTTGAAGATGTATACGTCGACCTATTGCATGGACGGGCACCATGCCCCTTGGGCGTCTCAGGCGTATGTGTCTCTCCTTACGGCCTGTTTGGAGGGGTGGGATCCACGTGATCGTGAATACAGCATTCTCGTGTCGCAGATCCTGGCCGATTGCGATTGGAAGTTGTTTGCTTCTTTCGATTCTTGTCCCGGCTATATCAATCGGCTTGTTGATTTGGTCAGCGGCAGCGATGACGAAGTGGCGGCTGCGGCGGCAGTCGCGCTTCATTGTCTAAATCGGGGATCCTCTCGATCCAAATCGAACGACCCATGGCTATGTCGATATCCCCATTGGGAGTCCCGGTGCCGGTTGGACGTGCCAAGAATTCAAGCGGAACATCCTGAGTTCTTGAAGCGTCTTTATGAACTCGGATTCGGAATGACACGATGCGATTCGGCCCTCTGGCTCATGGGCTTGTTTCCGGAGAGCGAGACGATAGGGTTCTTTGAGAAGGGTCTATCTACGACCACTTCCGAAACGGTCATTCTGTACGTTCTCAATGCAGTAAACAATTGGGGCCGCGATCGCGAAGAGGCCTTCTTGAAGGATAGAACGGTCATGTGGGAGGCGCTCACACGGACTGTATCGTCATCAGGCACACCTGACGAAAGGTGCTTCAACATGCTGCTGAGCGACTTGTGCTGGACCACACGAGACCAAATGGCAACGTGGGTGTCCACCGTCTACGGCAATCCGGACATGAACGGCGCTTTTCATTTCTTATTGACCAAGTGGCTGACCAACGGTACGTGTGCGGGCGAGCCTTGGAGGGACCAGTTGTTTGCGCAGTTTATCAACCAGCCGGACCTCCCAGAGGGCATGACCCGCAGTGAGGTCTTGGATGCTTATTCTCGCGTTGCAGACATCAAAGACGCATTTCCGTTGATCGTCGAACATCTGCGGCAGAGCGTGGAGGCGGCTCGACCGGGCAAGTGGGAATCCAAATGGGAAAGTCCCTTGGCGGGTATCTTTGGGCGCAAATGCGATGCTGCAGACTTCCCGCTCTTGATGAAGATGGTGCGCTGGGAAAAACCTGACCATAAGTGCGGTTTCTCTTCTTCCGCGCTTGCGTCGCTCATTACCTATAACCAATCGGCATCACTGCGGGACGCGTATCTGAA
>JBAZRU010000756.1:0-3557 GCA_041662805.1 Candidatus Hydrogenedentales bacterium
GCTGCTGGTGTTGGGGGGAATCTGCATACGATTCATGCCAAGACCAACACAAGGCTATGTCCTGAAGCGAAATTCGCCTCAGCTCGTCATCTGTCAGAGGCAATACGTACTCTATCAATCGGTCCAGCATTGGCTACGAATACCGGCTGCGCGCCCACGCCTGGGGGCGGTGGCCGCTTCTTGCGATTGCATACCAAAAGTACAACCCTTCGAGAGGTGCGGCGATGCGGCCAGGTGCGCTAGAACGTGGCAAACTCGGCTCCTGTATAGGCTGCAATGCCTTCTCGATACGGTGGACGTATGATTCCGCGCTCCGTGACGATTCCGGATATCAGCGATGCGGGTGTTACATCGAATGCCGGGTTGTATACTTTCACTTCCGCCGGGGCGGTCTGTTTGCCGAATCCGTGGGTGACCTCCTCCGAGGCTCGCTGTTCGATTGGGATTTGGTCCCCGGTGTCGAGCGCCGGATCGATGGTCGACAGCGGAGCTGCAACGTAGAAGGGGACGTTGTGCGCCCTCGCGACTAACGCCACGCTGTACGTTCCAATCTTGTTCGCGGCATCCCCATTCGCGGCGATGCGATCCGCCCCAACCACGACCAATTGGATTCGTCCTTCCTTCATCACTTGAGCGGCCATGCTGTCGCAGATCAAGGTGACGTCGATCCCCGCCTGCAGAAGCTCCCATGCCGTGAGTCTAGCGCCTTGCAGGAGGGGTCGCGTCTCGTCCGCGAACACGCAGAACCTGCGACCCAACTCATGGGCCCGAAACATCACCGCCAGCGCCGTCCCGTACGATGCAGTCGCGAGACCGCCAGCGTTGCAGTGCGTCAATACGCCGTCGCCGTCGTGAATCAAGGAGGCGCCGTGTTCGCCGATTGCGCGGCATCGTCGCGTGTCTTCCTCGCAGATCTCGATGGCTTCCGCTTCCAACCGCGAGAACAAGGAGTCACCGGAGCCTTCCACGTATGCGCTCTCCGCGACTCCGCGCATCCGGTCCAATGCCCAAAACAGGTTTACTGCTGTTGGTCGAGATGTCGCTAGATATGCGGCCGTTTCGCGGACATTCTCCAGAACTGCGCCCGGCGTGCCGGGGCGTTTCTCGCGCACACCGACGAGGACTCCAAATGCGGCACACACGCCGATTGCAGGCGCGCCGCGTACGCGAAGCGATTTGATGGCCTCCCACACGTCGCTGGCGGAACGGAGTTCAATTTCCTTGAATTCCGTCGGCAACAACGTCTGATCGACAATGATCAGCCTGCCTTGGTCCCAGCGAACAGTATTCAAGGCCACGCACTCCACGTCCACGCTTTCAGCATATTGCCACTATGCTACCCGAAACTTTCGCGGAGGACAATGCCGTCAGATTTCCTTTCGCTCTCGAACTAGTTCCTGGGATGTCGAAAGCATTGCAAAAGCCATGCATGTACAGTACGATGATGCCCACGACTGCAGATTGCCTACGGGCTTATGGTGGTGGAGGATACTGGCATGCGGTACGCGGGTGAAGAGCGGCGGCGATACGCACGAAGCCGCCAAGGATTTCCGGTCGTTGTCGACAATGGCGGGCCAGGCGTCCTTAATCATATTGACAACATCAGCGCAAATGGTGTGCTTTGCCATACGGTGAAGCCTATTCCCTTGATGACACGCATGAGCATCGCAATCGAACTCCCCAAACCCCATGATCGCCGCATCGAGTGCGAGGGCATTGTGGTTCGGTGCGATCCGCACGAAGTGGGAGACGATCACTTCAAAGTCGCCATCTTGTACTCGAAAATCGGCGACGACGACCGGGAAGCCATTTTCGATTTCGTCGAGCACGACTTGGCGCAGCCCCCTGCTGGCGATGAGTGAGTTGCGGCGTGGCCGTCGCTCCGCGGCGCACCACCGCCGTTCCGCGCACCCTTGACCGGTTTCTGCTCGCGGCCGTCCTGATCGTACTCGGAGCGACGATTCTCTATCCCGTTTCCCGGCTGGTTGTGGAAGCCGTCTCGCACTGGCGTTTTGATGCGCTGACCCGCGGGGCTGGACTTGCCGCCGTTCGCAATACCGTGAGCATTTCGCTGCTTTCCGTTCTCACCTCGGGCCTTGCCGGCACGGCCATGGCGTTTGCCTTTGCCCGCGTCTCGTTTCCCGGACGCGCCCTGCTTGCAGGGCTGGCCTATCTTCCCTTCACGTTGCCGCCCCTGGTCGGGGTGGTGAGCTTCTACTACATCATCGGACGCGACGGATTCGCGCCACGGCTGCTTGAACACGTACTTGGTTTCCAGAGTCTGAACTTCGACGGGCCCGGGGCCATCCTGCTGATTCACACCTATTCATTCTTCGTGTTCTTCTACGCCATGGTATCCGCTGCGCTCGAATCGCTAGATGCCGCACAGCTCGAGGCCGCGCGAACACTGGGCGCATCGCGCTTCCGCGTGTTTTTTCGCGTCACCTTGCCCCAGCTCATGCCCGCGCTGTCGGGCGCAGCGCTTCTCACGTTTATGTCGTCGGGGGCATCGTTCAGTGCGCCTCTCATCTTTGGCAACAGTTTCCCGATGCTCAGCGTCAGCGTGTACGAAGCGCAAAGCCGCCACAATGCCGCCGAGGCAGCTACCCTTACCGTGTCTCTCGCCGCCATTTCCCTCTTGGGCGTGCTGCTGTTTCGATCCCGGCAGAAGAGCCGCGGGGCGGCTTCCAAAGGCGTACGCGTCGCGCTGCGAAGCGCTCCGGCCCGGTACCTTGCGAGCAGCGCCGCCGCAGTCCTGGTCGCATTGCTTCTGCTGCCTCATTTGACGATCGTGTGGCTGTCGTTTGTCGATCACCGCGCTTGGCACACCGAGATTGTCCCCACGGTGTTCACGTTCGAGAACTACGCGACCATCTTTCGCGATGCTAGCGCGTTCCGGCCCATTCGCAACAGCCTCTGGATGAGCGGCGTCGCCGCCGCGGTAACGCTAGCGGTTGCCGTTCCGGCCGCCTATCTCGTCGCCCGGAAGCGTCCCGGCGGACGGTGGGTCAATGCGCTCGTCATGATCCCTTGGGCATTGCCCGGCACCGTCATCGCCATCAATCTCATCGTCGCGTTCAACGACCCTTGGCTTCCCCTCGTCGGAACGGTATGGATGATTCCCCTCGCGTATTTCGTCCGAAACATGCCGCTTCTCACGCGCATGGCTGCCGCCGCCATCGAGCCTTTCGATGCTACCCTCATCGAGGCGGGCCGCACTCTCGGCGCGTCGAGAGCCTTCTGCTTCAAACGGATTGTGCTGCCCTTGCTTGCCCCGGCCATTGGAGCCGGGGCGGCGCTCGTCTTCGCGAACTGCCTTGGCGAATTCGTGGCGTCGATCCTGCTGTTCGCCCCCGCCAACATTCCCACTGCGGTTCGCATCAACGAGGCATTGCGCGGATCGGGCATCGGCGTGGCGTTTGCCTACAGCGTGTTTCTCATGCTGCTTGTCGGCTTGACCTTTGTCGTGGCGCGGCGATTTGCTTCCCGTATCGTCTGAATGCGATTCTTTCAGCACGTTCCACCCCGCATTTTGCATAGGTTCTCGTTTGTGCCCA
>JBAZRU010000757.1:0-3552 GCA_041662805.1 Candidatus Hydrogenedentales bacterium
CGAAGCCTTTCAAGTAGTGTTCGACATGGACTTGGGCGATTTCGTAGGCGCCAAGGGCGAAGTCCATCGCACGCGCACGGGCGAAATTACGGTATTCGTGGACTCCTACGAGCTTCTGTCGAAATCGATTCGCGCGCTTCCAGAGAAATACCATGGTCTGACCGACGTGGAAACGCGTTACCGTCAGCGCTATCTCGACATGGTCGCCAATCCCGAGGTGCTCGCCAAGTTTCGCACGCGAATCGGTATCATCGACGCCATCCGCGCATTCCTCACCGAACGCGGATTTCTCGAAGTCGAGACGCCCATGCTGCACCCCATCCCGGGCGGCGCGACCGCGCGTCCGTTTATCACGCATCACAACACCTACGACACGGACCTGTACCTGCGCATCGCGCCGGAGCTTTACTTGAAGCGCCTCATCGTTGGCGGGTTCGAGCGCGTATTCGAGATCAATCGCAACTTCCGCAACGAAGGCGTCGATACGCGTCACAATCCCGAATTCACGATGATGGAACTTTACGAGGCCTACCAGGATTACATGGGATTGATGGAAGAAACGGAGGAGTTGTTCGCCGCGGCCATCGAAACCGCGGTTGGCGGCCTTACGTTCGACTATCAGGGTGAGACCATCGACGCGTCCCGCCCGTGGAAACGCATCAAGTTGCACGACGCCATTCGCGAGTACGCGGGTATCGACCTCGAAGCCACGCGGGACCGGGCCGAAGCGGCCAAGCTCGCCAAGAGCATCGGCGTGGAGATTGACCCTGCCATGGGCTACGGAAAGATTGTCGATGAAGTGATGAGCGCGCGCGTCGTGCCCAAGCTCGTCCAGCCAACCTTCCTGTACGATTATCCCATCGAGATTTCGCCGCTCGCCAAGAAGAAGCGCGGCAACCCCGCGCTTACGGAGCGCTATCAAGTCTTCATGGGCCGCCTCGAATTGTGCAACGCCTTCTCCGAACTCAACGACCCCATCGATCAGCGCGAGCGCTTCATGGATCAACTCAAGCAGCGCGAGGGTGGCGACGAAGAGGCGCAGCACTTGGACGAGGACTTCATCACCGCCCTCGAAATCGGCATGCCGCCCACGGCAGGGCTCGGTATCGGCATTGACCGGCTTGCGATGTTGCTGACGGACTCCGCGTCGATTCGTGAGGTGATCCTATTCCCACTGCTGCGGCCGCTCGGATAATACGATGCGATTTGAAGCCTTTGTAGCGGTTCGATACTTGCGCGGCAAGCGCAAGTCGCGTTTCGTCAATCTCATCACGATCATATCCATCGCAGGCGTCAGCGTCGGCGTGATGGCGTTGATTGTCGTGATGAGCGTGATGACGGGATTCGATCAGGAACTCACTGCCGCCATCATGGGCAACAACGCGCACATGCAGGTGTCGAGCCTGGACGGCAACCCGATAGAGGACCCCGAGGAGGTCATCGCCGCTATCCAAGACTTCTGCCCCGAGATCAAAGCGGCCAGCCCCTTCATCCAAATCAAATCCGTTCTGCGCCGCATGGGCGGGTCGCCGAACGACTACGAGGCCGGATTCGTCGTCGGGGTGGATGTGGAGCGCGAGTCCGAGGTTTCCAACCTTGCGGAGAACTTGACGTCCGAGCGAGGCCGGCAGTTCGGTTCGGGTAGCCTGCCCAAGAGGAACGAAATCGTCTTAGGATATATCCTCGCGCAGAACATCGGCGTATACATTGGTGATGAAGTGGGCGTAATCACGCCAAGCGACAGCCCATCGCCGCTCGGTCGCATGTCGGCGCAAACCAAATGGCTCACGGTTAGCGGAATCTCCCAAGCGCAAATGTCCGACTACGATGCGGTCTACGGATATGTCACGCTGGAAACCGCGCAGCAGATCAAGCATCAGGAAGGCGTCGATGGCATTCGCTGCATGTTGACGGAGCCGTTGAGAGCCAAGGAAATCGCTAAGCGCGTCGAAGACGAGTTCGGCTACGTCGCCACCACGTGGTACGACAGCAATCAGTTTTTCTTCGAAGCGCTCAAGCAGGAAAAGGTGGCCATGTTCATCATCCTGCTTTTCATCATTCTTGTCGCGGCATTCAACATCACCAGCACCCTCATCATGGTCGTTATGGAGAAGAAACGCGACGTGGGCATCTTGCGCACGCTCGGCGTCAGCACGCGAACGATCATCCAACTATTCATGCTTGAAGGCCTCTACATAGGCATGGGCGGCACCCTCGTCGGTCTCGTCGGCGGAATCATCCTCGCCTACAACCTGAACCCTGTGGCCGGAGCGATTGCCTGGATGCTCGGCGTGGATCTCTTCAATAGCGTCATTTATCTCTTCGATCACATCCCTGTCGCCATCGTCCCTCGCGACATCGCCCTGATTGTCGCCTCGGCGGTGGCCCTCACCTTCGTCTCGACCCTCTATCCCGCGTGGAGCGCTTCGCGCCTCGACCCGGTGGATGCGTTGCGCTATGAATAACGACACGAAAGCCAACCGTATCATCGAATGCGTGAAGGTCGAAAAGATCTATCACGACGGCACGCGCGAATTGCGCATCCTGGAAGGACTGGACCTGGTCGTCGACGAAGGACAGATCCTCACCATTAGCGGACCGTCGGGAGTGGGGAAGAGCACGCTTCTGCATATCATGGGGACGCTGGACCGGCCCACGGGCGGCGAGGTTTTGTTTCGCGGAAAGTCGCTCGTTTCCACGAGCCGCTCCGAGATCAATCGCATTCGTAATCAACAGCTTGGATTTGTGTTCCAGTTCTACCACCTGTTGCCCGAATTCACTGCGCTCGAAAACGTAATGATGCCCGCCATCAGCGTGGGCAAGCGCCGCCGCGATTGCCGCGAACGCGCCGAAGAACTGTTGGGCAAAGTCGGCCTCACCGACCGCATGACTCACAAGCCCGGCATGCTCAGCGGCGGCGAACAACAGCGCGTCGCCATCGCCCGTGCCCTCTTCAATAAGCCGAGCGTCGTGCTCGCCGACGAACCCACCGGAAACCTCGACGAACGCACCGGGGGCGGAATCATCGATCTGCTCTGGAAACTGAACGAGGACGAAGGTGTGACTCTCGTCATCGTGAGCCATGACGACGCTCTCGGCCAGCGTGCACACCGGTGGGTCTACCTTCATCAAGGCACCGCACACGTCCGAAAAGCGTAGCCTTCCCGCAGATAGTGGAGAAGGGCATCTCCTTGGATGTAGCATAGCGTTGGGTT
This sequence comes from Candidatus Hydrogenedentales bacterium, assembly GCA_041662805.1. Taxonomy (GTDB): domain Bacteria; phylum Hydrogenedentota; class Hydrogenedentia; order Hydrogenedentales; family SLHB01; genus JAIBAQ01. Next base: position 3,216 of record JBAZRU010000757.1, read on the forward strand.
GTGCTTAGTTACAGGGACTCCAATCGACCTGGGGGGCTTGACATGCTTCAGAGACTCCTTCTCCCGTGGCTGCTGTCCAAGCGTCACTACATTGCCGGACTCACGCTACTCCTCGCGTGCAGTATGCTGCCTCAATGCGGCGTCGGCGGATTGGAATCAAGAGACTTCATCAAGGTCAGTCAGAACGGGTTCGACCCAACCGACAACGAAGAAGACATCAACAGCTATGCGTGGGCCATGCGCTATTTCAAAGCGGATGAAGCGCAAGACGGCTACCTATACGTAGGCACCGGAAACAACATCGCGGGTTTGATTGGCTTCTATTTCGGCACGTTGA
>JBAZRU010000758.1:0-3532 GCA_041662805.1 Candidatus Hydrogenedentales bacterium
CGCTGAATCCCGGCGGCGCGTTTGTCGTGAGCTTTCGCGACAATGCAGAGGAACCGCGCGACCTCGACCGCATCATTCCCGTGCGCAGCGACGCGAAGACACTCTTCACCTGCCTGCTCGAATACGAAGCGGAGCACGTGAAAGTCTTCGATATCGTGTACACGCACGAGGGCGAAGGGTGGACCTTGAGCAAGAGTTTCTATCGGAAAGTCCGCGTGTCCGCGGAATGGGTGAAGCAGGCTCTTGAGGCGCATGGATTGCACGTGAAAGCCCACGACTCGGTACGAGGCATGACACGGATGGTGGCGCTGCGAGCGTGAGGGTTTTCGGATTTTGGATTGACGCGGCGAATGGGATGGACTGAATAGACGGAGTGGACAGATAGGCGGGGGCCATATTGTCCATTCTGTCCACCTCGTCCATCAGGTCCATCTCGTCCACTCTTACAGCAATACAGACGTTGCCCCCCGCAATCGTGTACCATATCCTCATGTTTACTGCCCCGAAGTCATTTCGCTTGCATATCGGTTTGTTTGGACGGCGCAACGTCGGCAAGTCGAGTCTGTTGAACGCCATTACGCGACAACAGGTATCCATCGTGTCCGAATTTGCGGGCACCACGACGGACCCCGTCGAGAAACCCATGGAACTGCTGCCGCTCGGCCCGGTCCTTTTCATCGACACGGCGGGCATCGACGACGTGGGTGCGCTGGGCGAACTGCGCGTGAAGAAGACGCAGCAAGTCTTCGACCGCACCGATCTGGGTGTCCTCGTGACGGAAGCGGCGGACTGGGGCGAATTCGAATCGGAGATTCTCGACGAACTCGCGTCGCGCGAAATCCCCGTGGTCGTCGTGTTCAACAAGATCGACCTGGGCGCGCCGGAGCCGTCACTCGTGGAAGCGCTGCGTGCGAAAGACATTCGCACGGTGCAGACCGTCGCCGCGACCGGACTCGGTATCCTCGATTTTCGCGAAGCGCTTCTCGAAGCCGCGCCGGAAGAATTCGTCAATAACCCGACCATCCTGGGCGACCTCGTCGGTCCAGGCGAGATGGCGGTGCTGGTCGTGCCGATCGACAAAGAAGCGCCGAAGGGGCGGCTCATCATGCCGCAGGTACAGTCGATCCGCGACCTGTTGGATTCGGACGCCTTCTGCATGGTGGTGAAAGAGCGCGAACTTCGCGCGGCGCTGGACCGGTTGAAGAGTCCGCCGAAGCTCGTGGTGACGGATTCGCAGGCCTTCCTGAAAGTCGCCGCCGACACGCCGCCGGAGATCCCGATTACGAGTTTTTCCATCTTGTTCGCGCGGTTCCACGGCGACCTGATTGCACAAGTGCAGGGGACCGTTGCCATCGATTCGTTGCGCGCAGGCGACCGCGTGCTTGTGTCCGAGGCGTGCAGCCACCATCCCATCGGCGAAGACATCGGGCGCGTGAAAATCCCCCGGTGGCTCACCCAGTACGTGGGTGGCAAGCTGAATTTCGATACGGCGCAAGGCCACGACTTTCCCGAGGACTTGCCGTCGTACAAGCTGGTCATCCATTGCGGCGCCTGCACGTTGAACCGGCGAGAGATGCTGAGCCGCATCCTGCGGTGCAGGCAGGCGGGCGTGCCGATCACGAACTACGGCCTCACGATTGCCTATAGCCTGGGCATTTTCGAGCGCGCGCTGGGACCGTTTCCCGCCGCGCTTCATGCCTACCACGAAGCGCTGGCCGCGCGGCGAAACGGCCCGCATACCGGCGCGCCCGAACCGGCGGGTCCGTTGGCGGATGGGGCATGCGTGTATACCGGAGAGCCCCCAAAAGGGTAAAGTGAAGCGGGGTAGCCGAAGGCGGCTGCCCCACATCGAAAGCCGGTGTAGTGTGGCGCAGCCGCCCTCGGCTGCGGAAAGTGCTGAAACATCAGGCGCAGACGTATCGTCTGCCCCGCGGAAGCAAACCTTGGAAAGCAGTAGTACGCGATGAATTCGATTGATGATAGCGACATTCTCTCATGGCTGGAGGAAGAGGACCCGGACCGCCTGGAAGAGCTGTATCGAATGGCCGACGAGGTGCGCAGGGAAGCTGTGGGCGATGAGGTCCATCTTCGGGGATTGATCGAGATCTCGAATTGCTGCTCGCGTCAATGCGGTTACTGCGGGTTGCGCGCCGGGAATCGCGAGATCGAGCGGTATCGAATGACCGAAGACGAAATCCTCGAATGCGCCCGGCAGGCCGCGCAATACCGCTACGGCACGGTCGTGCTTCAAGGGGGCGAGGACTTCGGCATCGAACGGGACTGGCTCGCGGAGATTGTCCGGCGCATCAAAGCGGAGACGCCGCTCGCCGTGACCCTGAGCCTGGGCGAACGCCCGTACGACGACCTCGCCGCGTGGAAAGAAGCAGGGGCCAACCGCTATCTCCTTCGCTTCGAAACCTCCGACCCGGACCTATACGCCTTGATTCATCCTGCTGCCGCGGGACAGCTCGCGATGAACCGAATAGAGATTCTCGAGCAATTGCGCGAGCTGGGCTACGAAGTCGGCAGCGGCGTCATGATTGGAATCCCCGGGCAGACCTACACATGTCTCGCCTTGGATATTGCCCTGTTCCGCAGGCTCGATCTCGACATGATCGGCGTGGGCCCCTATATCTCGCATCCCGAGACGCCCCTGGGTACGGGGGATTGGGTGAGGCCCATTCTGCCGCAGGAACAAGTGCCGAACACGGAGCAGATGACCTACAAAGCCGTCGCGTTGACGCGCTTGGTGTGCCCGGAGGCGAACATCCCGAGCACGACGGCCCTAGCCACGATCAACAAAGAAACAGGCCGCGAATTGGGCCTGATGCGCGGGGCCAACGTGGTGATGCCCAACATGACGCCCGCGAAATACCGCGCCCTCTACGAGATCTACCCCGCAAAAGCGTGTATCGACGAAACGTCCAGCGAATGCCGCGTGTGCCTGCGACGCCGCATCGAGGCCATTGGGCGGCAAGTCGGCACGGGGCAAGGCGGGCGTCTGCGGCGGGTGTAATACAACGAGACGCTTTCGGCGAAAGCGCGCTACCTCTTGCGAAACGACCCCATTTCCATTCCGCGGGCAATGAAGCTAGGATATGGCTGCAAGGCTGAGGAGCGATAGGTGTGTCCGCGTGAGGCGTCCTCTAGCGGAAGTGACGTGAGGGCAGTTTCGAGAATGCGAAGAAGAGAGAGCGCGCCCGTGCTGGGACCATTGGTGCTCGAACGATTGATGCACTATTACCACCTCGTGGCCGAACAAATCCAAGAGCGGCCGCACGGTCGCGTGTCCAGCGCGGAAATCGCCCACGTCCTTGGCATGGACGACACGCTCGTCCGTAAAGACCTTGCCTCCATCGGCGTTCGCGGCCGGCCCCGCGTAGGTTTCAGCACGATTGAATTGATGGAAGCCGTCCGCCTCACCCTCGGGTTCAACGACACCTACAAAGCCGTTATCGTCGGTGCGGGGCGTCTCGGCGGGGCCATCGCCTCCTATGCGGGGTTTGCAAAGTACGGGCTCTACATCGTCGCT
>JBAZRU010000759.1:0-3529 GCA_041662805.1 Candidatus Hydrogenedentales bacterium
CGTCATGACGACCCTCGTCATGATCGCCATCTTCTTGATGGGTGCACGCGGCTATTTCGCGCTTCCCGTGAGCGACCTGCCGAATGTCGATTTCCCCACGATTCAGGTATCTGCGGGCTTGCCCGGCGCCAACCCGGAAACCATGGCCGCGTCCGTTGCCACGCCGCTCGAAAAGCAATTCTCCACCATCGAAGGCATCGACTCGATGACCTCGACGAGTGTCCTCGGCAGCACCGACGTTACGCTGCAGTTCACCCTGAGCCGCGACATCGACGCGGCCGCGCAAGATGTGCAGGCCGCCATCACGCGCGTGAGCCGCGACCTTCCCGAAGACATGCCTAGCCCGCCGACGTTTCGCAAGGTTAACCCCGCCGATCAGCCGGTGATCCTGATCGCGTTGTCGTCTCCCGTCTTGCCCTTGTCTACGGTAAACGAATTCGCCGACACCTACATCGCGCAACGCATTTCGATGCTCAGCGGCGTGGCGCAAGTTCAGATCTACGGCGCGCAGAAGTACGCCGTTCGCACGCAGATCGATCCGCGCGCGCTGGCCTCGCGCGGGATCGGCATCGACGAGGTGGTCGGCGCAATTCAGTCGGGCAACGTGAATCTGCCCGCGGGCGACTTGCAGGGCGAGCACCAAGCCTACACGTTGCAACCCTCCGGACAACTGACCGACGCAAAGTCCTACGAGCCGGTAATCGTCGCGTGGCGCGACGGCGCCCCGGTGCGCCTGCGCGATGTCGCCACCGTCACCGACAGCGTCGAAAACGACAAGGCCGCGAGTTGGTTCAAGGGCGTGCGCGCAATCGTGCTCGCGATTCAGCGCCAGCCCGGCACCAACACCATCGAAGTCGTGAACTCCATCAAGAAACTCGTTCCCACGTTTCAGGAACAACTCCCCGCATCCGTGAACATGGAGATCTTCATCGATCGGTCCGAGTCAATCCGCGAGTCGGTCAACGACGTCAAATTCACGTTCGTCCTGACCATGTGCCTGGTCGTCTTGGTCATCTTTCTCTTTCTCCGCAACGTAACGGCGACCGTTATCCCCAGCCTCGCGCTGATCCTCTCCATCGTCGGCACCTTCGCTTTGATGGATTTCTTCGGCTATAGCGTCGACAACCTGTCGCTCATGGCATTGACGCTCTCCGTCGGATTCGTCGTGGACGACGCCATCGTCATGATCGAAAACATCGTCCGGCGCATGGAAGGCGGCGAGTCTCCGATGGAAGCCTCCTACAACGGCTCCAAGGAAATCGGCTTCACGATTCTATCCATGACGCTCTCGCTGTCGGCCGTGTTTATCCCGGTGCTGTTCATGGGCGGCATCATCGGCCGCTTGTTGCACGAGTTCGCGGTTACCATCGCCGTGGCCATTCTCATTTCCGGATTCGTCTCGCTCACCCAAACGCCGATGCTGTGCAGCCGCTTCCTGCGTCACACGCCGAAGGAAAGTCACGGCTTCTTCTACAACGCGCTGGAGAGCCTTTTCAGCGGCACTCTGCGCGCCTACGAGTTGAGCCTGAAGTTCGTCATGCGCCACCGTTGGGCCACCATGCTCGGGCTGATTCCACTTATCGTTCTCACGGGCTACATGTTCAAGACCATGCCCAAAGGATTCCTTCCCCTGGAAGACACCGGCCAGATCTTCGTGTCCACCGAGGGCGCGCAGGGAGTCTCGTTTGAAGGGATGGTCCGCCACCAAAAAGCCCTCGCGGATATCGTGCTGGCGGATCCCAACGTGGACGGATTCATGTCCGCGGTCGGCGGGGGCGGGTCCTCTTCTTCCAGCAACGCGGGCCGCATGTTCCTTCACCTGAAGCCGCGCGGCGAACGCGAAGGGATTGACGCGGTTATACAAGGATTGCGCACGAAGTTTTCCGAAGTCATCGGCATTCGCGCGTTCCCGCAGAACCGCCCGTCGATCGTCATCGGCGGCCGCTTGACGAAGAGCCAGTATCAATTCACGTTGCAGGGTACGGACACGGCGGAACTCTACCGCTACGCGCCCATGCTCGAAGAGAAGCTGCGCGAACTCCCCGGCTTCCAAGACGTAACCAGCGACCTCCAGATATCCAGCCCACAACTCGATATCGATATCGACCGCGACAAGGCGTCCGCGTTGGGCGTTTCCGTCCGCCAGATTGAGACGGCGCTGTACGCGGCCTATGGCTCGCGGCAAGTGTCGACCATCTACGCGCCGAACAACACGTACAGGGTTATCGTGGAACTGAAGCCGGAGTTCCAATTGGATCCCTCGGCGCTGGCGATGCTGTACATCCGCTCCGAGTCGGGACAACTCGTTCCCCTTAATACCGTCGCAAAGCTCAACAAATCCGTTGGTCCTCTCACCGTGACCCACGTCGGCCAACTCCCCGCCGTGACCGTCTCCTTCAATTTGCAGCCGGGCTATGCCCTCAGCTACGCCGTCGACCAGGTGAAAGGCATCGCTACGACTCTGCTTCCACAATCAATCACGCCGAGCTTCCTCGGCACGGCGCAGGCGTTCGAATCGTCCATGCGAGGCATGGGGCTTCTGATGCTCGGCTCGGTGCTCGTCATCTACATCATCCTGGGCATCCTCTACGAGAGCTACATCCATCCAATCACGATTCTCTCCGGATTACCCGCGGCCGGTGTCGGCGCGCTGATTACGCTGCAACTCTTCGGCATGGACCTCAACATTTTTTCCATCGTCGGTATCATCATGCTGATCGGCATCGTGAAGAAGAACTCCATCATGATGGTCGACTTCGCTATCGAAGCCCGCGAGCATCGCGGGATGAACGCATACGAGGCCATCGTCAGTGCTTGCCTCATTCGCTTCCGTCCCATCCTCATGACCACCATGGCCGCCCTGATGGGCACGCTCCCCATCGCCCTCGGCATGGGCGCCGGCTCCGAATCGCGCCGTCCGCTGGGCCTCGCCGTAGTCGGCGGATTGATCTTCTCGCAACTCCTCACGCTCTACATCACGCCCGTGTTCTACACGTACATGGAGTCGTTCCGGGCGCGCATCCGCCGGCGAGAAGCGCCATCGTCATGAGGTTCAGCGTCCGGCGCACCAAACACACGGTAGCCCGCCCTTCATGAATGCAACGCCTATCGCGCTCGACGTCCTCCTCGCGCTGGCGCTCCTGTGGCCAGCCGCGCGCTATGGCCGCACGATGTTTCATCGTGGCGTTCGACTCGGAGCAAGGGTGGATGCCTCGTCCGCGCCCGGGCTGATCGCTCTTTCCTTCGCGTTCATCGTTACCAATCTCACCCTGCTGTCGGTGCGCAGCTATCCCGCGTGGTCGTGGTATCTTCCCGTGATTGTCGAGTACTGGAACGTTCCAGCGTTGTGGCTAGTCAATGTCGCCACCATTGCATTTGCCTTCGGGGCAATCTTCGTACTCGCCCTGTTGTCACGCAGTCCTTACCGTTGGTTCCTGCCCATCGTATGTGTCGTCTTGCTGGGCGGGGCGGAGTATCTCTTTCGGAGCAGCGTGCTCGTGAGCGTCCCGGAACTTGCGAGACCACAGGT
>JBAZRU010000760.1:0-3525 GCA_041662805.1 Candidatus Hydrogenedentales bacterium
ATTCGCCCGGCGAACCCGGCGTCTCGTATCACATGGCCGCCGGGTTTACGCAATCCGCTGTCCCTGTGCCCGGCGTACTTCCCGAACTCAAAGCAACTGCCCAACGCAGAAACCGCGGCGTGACCGATCGTGTCAACGCTTTTCTGAAGCCGGTTGTTCTCGACTACGACCGCGACGTATTGCCGCTTACCCCCGGTGGCAACGCTACCGAACGCCACCTCTGCATCGCGTACGACCTGAAGGCCGCTGAAATGTATCCCGACGAAGAAGCGCGTGCCGCGTTCTGGTCCGGCAAGCTGAACGCCGACCCTGCCGCGATCCGAAAGATGCTTACTGACGCGCCCGCATTCCAAGGATTCATCCGCTCGAAGCTTATGAAGTCCGGCGGCCCCGGCTACGTCAAAGCGGAAGGCCCCGACTTTCCCAACCTCGAAGCATTCAACGCGTTCGGCTTGGCCAACGGCGCGATTCCAACCCAGACCTGGCTCGACGGCACCAGCCCCGGCGAACGCGACATGGACGAGTTGATGGGGCTCATGATGGACGCGGGCGTCGCGGCCATCAACATCATCCCCGACCGCAACTGGAACATTAAAGACCCGCAGACCCGCGCGACGAAAGTCGCGTTTCTCCACGACATTATCCGCCGCGCAATCGACAAGGACCTTCCCATCATCGTCGGCACCGAACTCAACGCCCACGGCCAACGCTATGTCGACGATTTCGCCGCCCCGGAGATGGCACCGCTTGTCGAACCCGCGTGGGATGGCGCGCTTATCCTCCACGCGCACACCGTCCTCGAACCGCGTGGCCTCGGCTACACGAGCCCGTGGGCAACGTCGAACTTCGCCACCGCGAAGGAGAAGAACCTCTTCTACCGCAAGGCAGGCAAATTGCTGCCGCCTTCGGGTTTGAGTGACGCGGCGGGCTCGCAATCCAAGGTGTCACCAGCAGAGATCATTGAGCTCCTGCAGACGTAACTTGCGCTATTCGCCGGGGAGGCCCATCCAGCGAGATCTGGGTCCATCCCCGGCGTTTGCGATCAAGGATGTCGTTGACAATTCTCTTCAATAGACATATAACAACCGCGTTGCGCGAACTCGGTTCCCGGTCGCCCAGGCTGCATGTTTCAATCTTCATAAGCAAAAGGCCAGTATTGCATTTAGGCTAGATGTGCGCTTGTTTCGGCGACACCGATTGGGTAATGCACGAACGGAATGCAAGGTTGAAACCGAATGGAGGGAGATCCGTGGGCGCCAAGAAAACAACGAGGAAGACGGGCAAACTCAAGGTCAACGCGACCGTCTCGGTGGACGAGGACAGATTAACCATGGAGGAAGTTCAGGCGATCCGCTCGCGCCTGATTCCCGACGACACGCACGCCGTGATGAGGAGGGCGGGTCCATCGACGCGCATCGTTGCCGAAGGCGATTCGTGGTTCGATTATTTGCCGGGACTCGACGTCCTCATGCAACTGAGACGAAGGCACGGATACTCAATCCATTCCGTCGCCACCGCGGGGGATACGCTGGAGAACATGGCGTTTGGAACGAGAATCGACCGGAAATTCCAACGGGAAACGCAGCCGCTCGACAGGACGCTCGCGGCAATCCGGGAGCACAAACCTCGGATCGTATTGCTTTCCGGAGGTGGCAACGACCTTGCCGGAACGGAGTTCGAAGCGTACCTCAATCACAAGGACAGCGGTCTAACCCCGCTTCTCCGCAAGGGCTATCTCAAAGAGACTTTGAAAGCATTCGAAATAGCCTATAGCCACATTGTGAGTGAAATCTGGAAGGTGGACGACGAAATCCACGTCATCCTCCACGGGTATGGATACCCGGTCCCCGATGGCCGCGCCGTGATCAATTTCCCCTTAGGCTTTCGGTTCGTGGGGCCTTGGCTTCGGCCGGCGCTGGCAAAGAAGAACATAACCAGCAGGCAGGAAGGCACTGGCATCCTCGTCGAGCTAATCGACGAGTTTAACTCGATGCTTTCCGCTTTCGCATCGGGTGACCCCCGGCTCCACTACATCAACTTGCGCGATTCCATCGGAGACGACGACTGGGTGAACGAGCTGCACTTGAAAAACTCGGCCTACGGCCGGGTCGCAGACCTCTTCCATGAAGAGATCCTGACGATCTAGCCGCACCAAACGTGGTGGCGCGATAGGACGCCGAGGCCGAGCGATACTTCTGTGCGGTTAGGCTTTCTTCTTCTCGTTCTTCAGCTTGCGTTTCTCTTTTGGCGTGTGCGCGGCTTTCTTCTGCTGTTCCCTTTTACCTTTGTCTTTTTTCCCCGTGTCGCCCATGTCGAATTCTCCTTCGTTGAAGATGACTTGCGTTCCGAAAACCGTAACGCGTCCCAGAGTTTACATAGAGTTCGCCCGGCATGGAAGCCGAAAAATGCGGAGGGCGGACTTTCCAGTCCGCCTCTTGATTGGGAAGACCTGACGACTTTGGCGAAGAGGTGGACAAGAAAGTCCGCCCTCCGAGATTTAGAACGTCTCGTCTTCGAGCAGACGTATGCCCAGGATGCGGGAGAGCTTGAACTCGCGGGCGGAGCCGAGCCGGTGGCAGTATCCGCTGACGGTGGGAACGGCGGCGAGCACGTCCACGGCGACGGGGTTGACGCGGCGCACGGTCGGATTCTTGCTGTACGCCGATTGGTATCGAATTAGCACTGGACGGCGGCGGCGGATGGCGTCCTCGATGATCTCGCCGACGATGCGGGGAGAGTACGACGGCAACGGCGTGTCGTCGATATCATCGCCTGCGTCTTCCTTATCGGCGTTTTCCTGGGGATCCTGATCCGCTTCGGCCTTGTGTGACTCGACCCATTGCGTCGCCCATTCTTCCGGGGAGCCGTCGTCGAGCGATGCGTCGTTTTTGCCGATGCGCAAGCCGAGGGTTTGCAGCGCCCGTTTCAATGCGGGCATCGCCCCCTTGGCAACGACGAGCGTGAACAGGCCGATGCGGCCTTCGATGACTTTCATGGAATCGGTCATATCGAGTACGGCCTCGCAGGCGTCGGCGTTGTCGAAGCGAAGCAGCGTGGCCGTGTGGGTGGCCAAGGGCTCCGCCTCGCCGCACCAAGCGCGAAGTGCGGTTCGATACCGTGCGGCCAAGGCCCCCTCAACAAGGGCTTCAAGCTGCGCGGCGAAAAGTCCCCAGTCCACTCCCTTTTTCAAAGCCGTCCGCGACAGTTCGAGTACGAGGTCGCCGCTGTCGCTTTCGCTGACGGTCCCCAATTCGACGAGACGGCTTTTCAGCAGGAGCGATGTCCTCGACCACGGCGCGCGCAGACGAAGCCCCGGTTCCTGGAAGAGGCAGGGGGCGATGGGTTTCGTGTAGTCGATGCGAACCAGCCCTTTGACGGGCGGTTTGGACGGGATGGCCGTGCCGCTTGGGAGCAGCAAGAACCGCTCGCCGACGACCTGCGCGTGCGGATACTTGCGGACCCATTCCGCGAGCGAGGCCGCGTCGGGGCATTCAAGCATTTGGCAGTTCGGGCGAATCACGATCG
>JBAZRU010000761.1:0-3504 GCA_041662805.1 Candidatus Hydrogenedentales bacterium
ATCTCCGGCGGCGAAATTACCGACGCGCCCGCGCGACCACCTGAGATTCGCCGGTACCGCCCCGATCTGGGCCCGGATGTTTGGGAGAGAGTCTTCGACTACCGCGATGTCGAGACAGAGGGAGAGTACAAGACTACCGGCTTCCGGTACATGGACACGTACTATGCCGCCGTCGACGCAAAGAACAATGTCGTTCGCGCCAACTATCTCTATACCTCGACTCAAGGACTTGAGTCCGCCCTGTGGCGTTCGAGGACCGGCAACCCCGGCGATTGGGAGAAAGTGTTCACTACCGGCGAGGGCGGCGCGTCCATCCGGTATTTCGCCGAACACAACGGCAAGATGTATCTCGCATACGCGTACGACACCTATGAAGCAGACCCGCCCCCCGGCGAAATCTGGGTATCCGACGACGGCCTGAAATTCCAACCGCTCATACAGGATGGGTTTGGCAACCCGAAGAATCGCGGCATTGAGTTCCTTATTTCCTACAACGACTGGCTCTATGCAGGCACCAAGAACGATGCCGAAGGATATGAAGTCTGGAAGCTCGAAGGCCCAGGTAAGAACGGCGCCGTTAAGGTGGTTGATAGCGGCGCGACTGATACGCGCAACGAAATCGCAGGCACGCCGTGCATCTTCAAGGGTGACCTCTACGTCGGCAGCATCATCTTCTTCGGTTTCAACCCGGCGCAGGCAAGCGGATTCAAAGGTTGCGATATCATCCGCATAAATGATCTGGATGAATGGGAGACGGTCGTCGGCCCGAATTCCCTGTCCGGTTACGACTCCGGCTTCAATTTCTTCACCAACTCCTACTGCTGGTGGATGGAAGAGCATGACGGCTGGCTGTACGCAGGCACATGGGATCAAGGAACCGTCATGTCGTGGCTGCTCGACAACCTGCCGGCCCTGATCGAGTTCATTCGCACCGGCGAGCAAAGTGGAGACGTGCCGGATCTGCCGCTGGATTACGATACGTGGTACAGCTTGACAGACGCAGGCGCCGACGTCTTCAAGACGCAAGATGGTGTCGCCTGGTTCCCCGTCACGATCAGCGGTATGGGCGACCGCACCAACTATGGCTGGCGCACCATGGAGTCCACGCCCGACGGTCATCTCTTCCTCGGGTCCGCGAATCCTGTCGATGGTCTCGAGATTTGGCGCTCTCGCGTGCCGGCTTCGGGGCAGTAGATACTGGCGATTGGTACAACGGAGTGTGAGATAGAAAAACACATGCGCCCGGCGTGGAAGCCGGATGCTGCATCCGGCAATGGACTCCGGGAGCAGACGGCTCTATCCGGCGGCCTTCTCTCCCTTTTTCTCCTGCAACTGTGCAACGAGCACGTTTTGCAGCACGAACTCAAGCACTCGTAGAAATATGCTTGGCTGAACTTCGAACGCGAGCGCCGGCGTGACGCTGATTTGCCGGATGTGTTTCACGTTACGACTCCTTCTGCCTGTAGGTCTACGTTGAATTCGGGACTCTCCGCCGCTTGGACTCTCACATAGTCTGCCTGATGATGGCCGTAGCATCCCTGTAGAGTCTGCCTTATTCTAAGCGACGAATTCTCTTCCTCAGGAGTATAGCTGGTTCGTGTTTGCTCACCAACTGGACGGAGCGGCGTGCCGAAAAGCTTACGGTCACTTCGTTACAATGCCTATCGCTCCGCCCGCGATCAACGACGCCACATTAGATAGAATTCTCGGCAACGCAAAGCCTCCCGGCGAGGCCAAGTAACGCGGTTCCCACACCGGATCGAATTTCTGCTTGTATTGACGCAGCCCTTGAAAGTTGTAGAAATGCTCGCCGTGCCGAAATACCACCGCGCCCACCCTGCTCCACAGCGGAGCCAGTGCGTGGCTCTCCAAACCGGACAACGGAGCCATTCCCAGACTGAACCAATGGTATCCTTGTTCTTTTCCCCACAGCATCAGATTCAGAAACAAGAAGTCCATCACCCCTCCCGGCACATCGCTCGTGTAGCGCATCAAGTCGAGAGAGATCTCTTCGTTTTCCGCACCGAGCAGGATGTTCGCGTAGGCAATGATATGCCCATCACGCTTTACGACCGCTTGCGGAAAATTGCCTAGGTACCTTTCGTCGTACCTGCCGAGAGAAAAGCTTTTCTCACGCACATTCTTGGAGTGAAGCCATTCATCCGAAATGCGCCGGAAGTCTTCCATCGCGGTGGGCACATCCGCCTGCGGCATTATTGCAAACTCGCAATTCTCCTTCTCCAATTTCCGCAGCGAATTGCGCTCGGCCTTTCGGTGTCCGCCCTCCAAGCTGAATGAACGAAGGTCGACACGCCCCTCTTCGCCGAGCTTCATCAGGCTGAGCCCCGCGTCCACGTACAGCGGCAGCGTATCGGGCCGGATTTGATAGAACGCGGGCCACGCGCCCACCCTGTCGCACATCTCAAGGTAGCGCCAGATTAACTCGCGGTAGGCACTCGGCGCTCCAACCGGGTCGCCCATAGCGACCAGGCTTCTCCCCTCGGCCCCGTACATGATGAACGCATCGCCCTCTTCGCTGAACAGAAACGATTTGTCGCCCAGGTAGGCCAGTCCCGCGTACGTTTGCCGCGATTGCGTCACGACCGCGTGTACCCGCGCCATGTCCACTTCATGCAGCAGCTTCGGTTTTGGCTCCGACGCGCTGAACAACTTCGCGACGCCAACGGCAAGGCACAGCACCAACACGCCGACCGACGCCCGCAAGAATCGCGGCGCGTCACCTTGAATTGTGAATCGCCACCAGAGTTCGTGCGAGTACTCGACGTGTTTGTACGCAAACAAGCCCAGCCAGAATGTGGCGACCACCACCATCATCGCCGCGGTCGCCCACCCCACGGAAAAGCTACCCGTAAACAAGGCCGCCTTGCGATAGAAGAAGGTTCGGCTCAGAAGAAAGACAACGAGCATGCAACAAAGGATGACGGCCTCTTCAATGTCGAATCCCTTGAGCAACGAAAACACCGCGCCGAACGACATCAACCCGACTGCCAGCCAGTACGCCGCACGCAGTCTGCGCTGCATGGCGCGCGCCAGGAGTATGAGAAGAATCCCAACGATGCTGCCCAGGAAATGCGACAGTTCGATCAAGGGCAACGGCAGTATGTCTCGGATGATGCCAAAGCGGCCCTCGTCCGGCGGCGTCGCGCCCGAAAGCAGCAACATCGCGCCGCTCAAGAACACGAGAAACGCGAACAGATACGAGACGATGGGGGAGACCCATTCTCCATATGCCCGCACAAGTGGAGCCAGAGTCCGCGACCGGTGGCGCAGTTCGTACACGCCGAATGCGAACGTTGCCGACGCAAGGGGTGCGAGGTAATACACGGCGCGATACATCAACAACGACGCCATCATCACATGAGGCGGCGCGCTGGACGGTACTGCGAGGATGAACACGGTTTCGAAAACACCAAGGCCTCCCGGCACCTGGCTGATGAGTCCTGCAAACAACGCGATCGCGTACAAGCCGAGAAACGCGGGAAA
>JBAZRU010000762.1:0-3501 GCA_041662805.1 Candidatus Hydrogenedentales bacterium
GGGCACGGCAGCCAGTTCATTCAGGCGTCGCGCGTATTGCAGCACCCGAACTACACGGAAAAGCTCTGCAAAGCCATCGCGGAATTGTGGAAATCGGAAGTGATCGAAATGGTCGTAGGACCCGCCACGGGCGGCATCATTCTCTCCTACGAGACGGCGCGCCATCTCGAATGCCGCTCTACGTTCACCGAAAAAGACGGCAAAGGCGGCATGGCCCTGATGAGAGGATTCCGTATCGAATCAAAGACACGTGTCTTGGTTGTCGAGGATATTGTAACTACCGGCGGTTCGGTAAAGAAAACCATCGAGCACCTACGCCAGCGCGAAGCGACCATCGTCGGAGTGTCCGTACTGATCGACCGCAGCGGAGGCGAGGCGAAATTCGACTGCCCTTACAAGCCCCTCGCTTACCTCGCGATGAAGAGCTACGACCCCAAGGAATGCCCGGGATGCGCCGACGGCATCCCCGTGCTGGATCCCGATGAATTGGTGATATCAACGGGCTGATTGGCGCTGGCGTTGCCCACCCAACGGCAACGTCACCCCAGCCGTTGGCGATGAATAGTAGACCCTGATTGCTCCAATTGCGCGAAACAACCGACGTAACTGCTTTTAATGCAATGCGTTAAGAAAGTCACCCATCCCTCTTACTTGACAATACCAACCCAGAAGTGGGATAATTACACTGCTGAAATCAAAGAATTCGAGTTAGTAGTCGAGGTCATCCCCCATGGGAGTATCGATTGGAACAAATGTTGGCAACTTGAGTGCCGCAAACGCTGTCAACGCGTACGCGCAACGGGGACAGCCACGCATCGCCGAGCCCAAGAGCCGCACAGACGCCAACAACAATTCCCCCTTCTTCTCGAATGACACTTCAGAACCGGACAAGGTCGGCTTTGGGGCGGGCACCGTCTCCGTTCCTGGCGTTGCCGTCAGGACGATCGGCAGGAGCCGCGAAGATTCATCGCGAATCGTCGAGACGCTGCAAGAGGCCCAAAGCCGCGTCCGCGAGCGGTCCGCCGCGAATGCAACCGAACAGGCTCCGGAAGAAGATGTGCAGGCTCCTCCGCCGCAGCTGGATCTTCGCGCGGCTGGCATCACTGCCGCCGAAGGCGCTCGGTCGTTCATCAACGGCCTGAGTGAAGCCGCAGGAAGAGCTCAAAGCCGGATTGAAGGGACCCCGCCTCCCCAGACCGGTCCGCAACTGAACATCCAAGTCGGCGACGAGACTATCCCTCTTCGCAAGCAGACAATCCAGCCCTCGTTCGACGTGTACGCCTGAGCCACGCTCGTCCTTTACTTCACGCCGTTCACTCGCGCTCTTGTCGATTAGCCGCATATCACGTACTATAGGCGCGCCCAGTGGTCCTGGCAGCTATCAATCATTTGCGTAGGGAGAAGTTATGAACGCGGTGCTCTATATTCTGGACATCCCCCTGAGACCGATTGAGAACTTATTGGGGTTCACGTTTGAGGGTCCCATCCTAGTAGTTGCACGAATCGTGCTAGCCTTTCTATATCTCTACATTCTGACCAGACTGCTCAATTGGATTTGGCATATCATCGAAGGCATGACCGGGCGAGGCAAACGTCTTGCGGACCCCAAGGACGTGCGCGCGCTGAGCAACCAGGGGTTCACCCAGACAATTGAAGCGGCGCAGAATCTTGAGTCCACCATCAAGCCGCTGAAACGGGACCGCAACTGGGGACGTCTCGCCGAAGTCTATCAATCCCTCAACAAGCACAAAGAAGCGGCGAAGTACTACAAGAAGGCGGGGCAACGCCTGAAGTCCGCGGAATCCCTTGCACAAGCCGGATACACGGCCAAGGCCGCGAACATGCTCATGAATGAGGGAGAATTCGACACGGCTGCGCGTCTCTTCACGGAAATCGGGAAGCACGCGGACGCAGCGAAGGCGTTGCTCAGGGGCGGGAAACCCGCGCTGGCGGCAGCGTCGTACGTTGCAGCGGGAAAGGCGGCCGAAGCAGCCGCCGCGTTTTCCGACTACTTCAACAACCCTTCCGATCCCATCACGCTCCAAGTGGCGGCGGCAGAAGAATGCTATCGGCTACTGACGAGCGATAACGGCAAGAAGCGACTGAAGCCGGAGCAGCGGTTGGCCCTGATACCGGCCGTAGCCGGACGCTTCGAGCAGGCCCAACGTTACGATGCCGCCGCGGCGCTGTACAAAGAAGGCGGCAATCCGGGGCGGGCGGGGGAAGTTTACTTGCTGGCAGGCAGACTCGATGAAGCCGCCGCGTGCATGAAGGAAGCCGGTCGCGCCAAGGAAGCCTCGCAAATCGTCGGGCGATACCATCAGAACAAGGGCAGTTTCAAAGAAGCGGCAGCTGCCTACGTACAAGCTGGCGACCTGTTGCATGCCGCGGAGTGTTTCGCGAAGGCGGCCGACCCCGTGCGCGCGGCGGAGTGTTTCGAGCGCGTCGGCGAGTTCTATCGGGCGGGCTTGGCTTACGCGCATGCAGCGCAATTCGAACCGGCCATCAAAGCACTGCAACGCGTGAAGGAAACGGATCCCAATTTCGACGTGTCGCGCGGTTTGCTTGGCCGGTGTTTCTATGAGATGCACGACTATCCGCATTGTGCGGCGGCGTTGGACAACCATCTCACCGGCAAGCGCGTGGACTCTGCAACCGTGGATTATTACTACATGCTCGCCCTGGCCTACGAGCAACTGGGCAAGCTCGACAATTCGCGCGAGTTGCTTTACAAGATTCGCACCGTCAACGTTGGGTTCCGCGACGTTGCTCAACGCATCTCGAACATCTCGTCCCGCATTTCGATTCAGGGCCCTAGCGGGCAATACACGCCGACACAAGGATCGGGCGGCGCAGGCATGCCGCAGTCGCAAGTCGCCACGCGTGTTATGCAGTCCGTGGAAGAAACGCTTGGCGAGCGCTATGCCCTGGAAAAGGAGCTTGGCCGCGGAGGCATGGGAGTGGTGTATCTCGCCCGGGACAAGCAGCTCGACCGCCCCGTAGCGCTCAAGTTCTTGGGCAGCGTGATCGACAGTTCGGAAGAATATCGCCAGCGTTTCATCCGCGAAGCCCGGACCGCAGCGAAGATTAACCATCCGAATATCGTGGCGATCTACGATATCAGCGCGACCGCAGGTAAGGCGTATATTGCGATGGAGTACATCGACGGCCCCAGCCTACACAAATTCCTGAGTACGCGCAGTGGACTCAAGCCAAGAGAAGCCGTCAATCTGATCGTCCAGGCCTGCAACGCGCTATCCGCAATTCACGACGCGGGTATCGTCCACCGCGACATCAAGCCCGACAATATCCTCATCGCCAAAGGGGGCCTCGTAAAGCTCACCGATTTCGGGCTTGCCAAGGCGGAGGATTCCCGCATGACGCGGACGGGCGTCGTCATGGGCACGCCAAGCTACATGGCCCCCGAACAGGTGCTCGGAAAAGAAGCGGACGTGCGCAGCGATGTATACGCCTTAGGCTTGGTCTTGTACGAGTGCCTGA